>JBAWHL010000514.1:0-1991 GCA_049593815.1 Ilumatobacteraceae bacterium
AGCTTGGGCTGAACCATGATCGAAATCCTTCTGTTCGTGAGCCACGGAGGATATCGGCGCGCCCCGACCATCGAGACGTGAAACACTCGCGTCATCATCGCGATCTCACGCTCACGGCTCGAGGATCTCAAGGTTCGAGCGATCGGGACCGACGATGCGCCACGCATCGGCTCGCTCTCCGGGCCGGTGCGCACGCTGACCCGCCCGGCGATGCGGCTGCTGTATCGGACACAGGTGACGGGGATCGAGAACGTTCCGCTCGATGGCGCGGCGATCCTGAGCCCCAATCACCGCTCGTTCTTCGATTCACCGCTCGTGATGGCGATGGCACCGCGCCAGGTCGTGTTTCTCGGCAAGGCCGAGTACATGGACGACACGAAGACCAAGTACCTGTTTCCCGCGCTCGGCATGGTGCCGATCAGGCGTGACGCCAAGAAGGCATCGATGGCAGCGCTGTTCACGGCGGCCGAACTGCTCGAGGCCGGTGAACTCGTGGGGATCTTCCCCGAGGGGACTCGCTCGCGCGATGGACTGCTGCACCGAGGACACAGCGGTGTCGCCCACCTGGCGATCCTGACCGGAGCGCCGATCATCCCCGTCGGGATCACCGGAACCGAACACGTGCAGCCGATCGGATGTGTCGTCCCACGGCCGTTCAAGCCGCCCGTTCGCATCCACTTCGGCGAACCCATCGATCCGTCGAGCTATCGCTACGGAAGCAGCAGGAAACGCCGCCAGCAGATGCTCGACGACGTGATGACGGCGATTGCATCGATGACCGGGCAGGAGCGCTCGAACGACTTCTCGTCCCACGAGCCCCCGTTGATCCGCGGCGGCAGCGAGAGCGTGTATCGGGTCACCAACCACGGAGCGACGGGCTTGAGTTGGCGCCACGCCGCCGAACGAGCAGTGGACGACGGCTGCCGTCGTTACGACGATGCGCGCGTCGCGCGCGTCGGCGAACTGCGGTGCCGGGTGCTGCCGTCGGGTGACCTGGCATTCGAGACCGAACTCAAATTGACCACGAGGTTCCGTGGCGACGCTCTGGCCGAGCGATCGTCGACATCCAACACACAAGGGGGACAGCAATGAGCTCACCGAGCGTCTATCGAGTGGTGGAACTGATCGGTTCCAGCAGCGACTCATGGGAGGAGGCGGCGCAGAATGCCGTGCGCGAGGCCAGCAAGGCCTACAGCGATCTACGTGTGGCCGAGGTGGTCGAAATGGACGTCCTGATCGAGGACGGTGCGATCATCGCGTTCCGAACGAAGCTGCGACTGAGCTACAAGGCGTCGTCCGACTGAGTCCGGTCGATCCCGATCCGAGGTGAGGGGCCGGCGTCGCCTCACCAATCGGAATGACTGACACCAACCTCTCGGCATGTAGTAGGTGCACCTAATAGTCGCGGGATAGCATCGCCGAGGTGTTCGCCAGCCTCACGAACTTCGCCAGCGGACTGCTCGACCGCACACCGCTCGATCACGCTGCGCTCCGTTCGGACGACACGATCGTCAGCTACGGCGAGCTCATCGGGCGCGTCGCGCAGCGACAACAGGAGTTCGGGCTGGACCAGCGTTCCGTCGTCCTGCTCACCGGCGACACCTCGATCGACTGGGTCGTGTCGTATCTCGCGCTGATCGAGGCTGGGCACGTCCCGCTGCTCGCCGGGGACCACACGCCCGAGCTCGTTGCGGCCTGGCGGCCCGCTGCCATCATCACGGCAGACGCCGAGGGTGATCGCCCCGTGATCGAGCGTTCGTCCCATCCCGCCCTCGATCTCCACCCGGACCTCGCGCTGCTCCTCAGCACGTCCGGGTCGACGGGGAACCCCAAGCTGGTGCGCCTGTCACACGACAATCTGGCCAGCAATGCTCGCTCGATCGCGTCGTTCCTCGACCTGCGCTCGTCGGATCGCGGCATCACCGCCCTGCCGCTGCACTACTGCTACGGGCTGTCGGTGCTGCACAGCCATCTCGAGGTCGGGGCATCGG
>JBAWHL010000515.1:0-4493 GCA_049593815.1 Ilumatobacteraceae bacterium
TGTTCCTGTTCGACGAACCGTTCGGTGCGCTCGACGAGATCACTCGTGAGTTCCTGAACGACGAACTGCTCCGCCTCTTCCAGCGCAAGCAGTTCGGTTCGCTGTTCATCACCCACTCGATCTCCGAGGCGGTCTTCCTCTCGACCAAGGTGCTCGTCATGTCGGCCCGGCCGGGCCGCATCGTCGCTTCGTTCGACGTCCCATTCTCCTACCCTCGGCTTCCGGATCTTCGTTTCGACGCGGACTTCGCCGCCCTGTCGGGCGAAGTCAGCCATGCGCTGCGAGGAGCACACGGATGAGCGACACCATGCACTCCGACCCGGGCGCACCCGCCACCGACCAGCATCCAGCGCCCACTGCGGCGTCAGATGTCGTCCCCGTCGAGGCAGCTCGCACGCGCGACTGGAGCGGCATCGTCGGCCCGATCGTTGCGTTCGCGTTGTTCATCGGCGTGTGGTATCTCATGCACTACTGGGCGCTCGAGGCGATCTGGGACAAGCCGTCCTTCCTCATCACCGCACCCGATCGGGTCGTCAACGAGTCCTTCCTCGATGGAGGGAACCGCTCGACCATGCTGCAGGGCCTGCTCTGGACGACGATCGTGGCGATGATCGGACTCGCGATCGCCATCGTCATCGGGATGTCGCTGGCCATCGGCATGGCCCAGGCACGCTGGTTGGAGCGCTCGTTCTGGCCGTACCTGGTGGCACTGCAGGCGATTCCGATCCTGGCCGTGACCCCCATCATCGCGGTGATCATGGGCTACGGGTTGAGTGCGCGAATACTGGTCTGTGTGATCATCTCGCTGTTCCCGATCGTGTCGAACACGTTGTTCGGGCTCCTGTCGGCCGACCGGCTGCAACACGATCTGTTCACCCTCCACGGCGCATCGCGAATGACCCGGCTGCGCAAGCTGCAACTTCCCGGTGCGATGCCGGCGATCTTCACGGGGTTCCGCATCGCCGCCGGCCTGTCCGTCATCGGTGCCGTCGTGGGTGAGCTGTTCTTCCGTCGCGGTGAGAAGGGCATCGGCATCCTCCTCGACGTGTACCGGCAACGAAACCTCTACCCGCAGATGTACGGCGCGCTCGTGCTGTCCTCGCTGCTCGGCATCGCGGTGTTCTCCCTCTTCGGCTGGATCGGCAATCGCGTCGTCGGTCGATGGTACGAATCGACTCGCGAGGGCCGATGACACCAGATCAGATCCCCACCAACCCCACGTGCAGCGTGAACACACGCACGTGAACAACCCCAAGGAGCACCCATGAAGCACACCCGCCGAGCCACCTGGCTCGCCGTTCCCCTTGCTGCTGGCCTCGTCTTCGCCGCGTGCGGGAGTGACGATGATTCCGGCAGCGAGTCGGCCTCCACCGATGCACCCGATTCAACGGACGCGCCGGACAGCACCGATGCGACGACCGACGGTGACGACATGGCCGAGGGCGCGCTCGCCGGCATCTGTCCCGACCCGCTCGTCATCCAGACCGACTGGAACCCCGAGGCCGAACACGGCTGGATCTACAACATGGTCGGCGACGACTACTCGATCGACGCCGGCGCATTCTCGGTGACCGGCCCGCTCGTCGCCAGCGGGGCCGACACCGGAGTCCAGATCGAGGTTCGCTCCGGCGGTCCGGCGATCGGCTACCAGACCGTGACCTCGCAGATGTACCAGGACGACTCGATCTTCCTCGGCTACGTCTACACCGACGAAGGCATCCAGAACTCCGCTGAGTTCCCGACCGTGGCCGTCATGTCGGGCATGGAGAAGAACCCGCAGATGATCATGTGGGATCCCGAGACCTACCCGGACATCGAGACCATCGCCGACCTCGGTGAGGAAGGCGTCACCATCCGCTACTTCGGTGGTGCGGCCTACATGGACTACTTCACGCAGTCTGGCATCCTCTCCGAAGGCCAGGTCGATGGCGGCTATGACGGCACCCCGGCAGGTTTCCTCGCCGACCAGGGCACCGCAGCGCAGCAGGGCTTCGGCTCGGCTGAGCCCTACGTCTATCAGAACGAGGTTGCCGACTGGGGCAAGCCGGTCGCCTACGCCTACATCAACGATGCCGGCTGGGAGAACTACGGCGAGTCCATCGCGACGAAGCCGGAGAACATCACCGAATACGCCGACTGCCTCACGGCGCTCGTGCCGATGATCCAGCAGTCGTCGGTCGATTACCTCGCCGACCCCGCCGAGACGAACGCACTCGTCATCGACGCGGTGAACACGTTCGACAACGGCTGGGTGTACACCGAAGGCGTCGCCGAGTACGCCGTCGAGACCATGCAGGCCGATGGCCTGCTCGGAAACGGCCCCGACGACACGGTTGGCAACTTCGACCTCGACCGGGTGAACAACCTGATCGCCCTCGCCATCCCGGTGTACGAAGCGCTCGGTCAGACACCCAAGGAAGGGCTGACCGCTGACGACATCGTGACGAACCAGTTCATCGACGAGTCGATCGGATTCTGATCACGATCGCTGTGCACTCGATCAGCGATTGACGAACACTGCGAGGGGCGCTCCACGGAGCGCCCCTCGTCGCGTGCCAGGGGCGTCGGCGTGCTACGAAAGGGCCATGACCAACGAGTCCGAAGCCCATCCAGCGCCCGTCGTCGTCGCCACCTTCGGGAGCGTCGAAGCGGCCGAGGTGGCCCAGGCCAAGCTCCGGGCGTTCGGCGTGGAGAGCGCACTCGTCGATGACGACAGCGGTGCTGTCATTCCGGCGGACACCGACAGCGGCATCGAGCTCGCCGTGCGTGCCGCTGACGCGGAGACGGCCAGAGACGTTCTGAGCGACGCCTGAGCGGCGCGCAACGACAGGTTCGAGTCCGTCAGGCCTCGAGTTGTCCGTCGAGCTGTCCGAGGATCACCTGCAGCAGAACATCGGCACCGGCCTGGAGGTCAGCCGTCTCGGTGAACTCGCCGATGTTGTGACTCAAGCCGTTGACGCTGGGCGTGAAGATCATCGCCGTGGGGCAGATCCGCGCCAGCATCTGGGCATCGTGGCCCGCCCCGCTCGGCATCCGACGGGTGGAGTGCCCCAACCGAGCGGCGGTCGCTTCGACGACGTCGACGAGCGACCGGTCGAACTCGACCGGCTCGAAACGAGCCAGCGACCGGGTGCTGATGGTCACGCCCTCGGCCGCGGCCAGCTCGTCGAGGAAGTCCGCCAGGTGGGCTTCGGCCTCGATGAGCAACCGATCATCGGTGTTGCGCAGATCGACGGTGAGCACGGCACGAGCCGGCACCACGTTGACCAGATTCGGATACAACTCGACCCGACCGACGGTGCCCACCTGATCCCGACCCAGACGACGGGTCAGGTCGCGGACATAGGTGGTGATCGCTCCGGCGCAGTAGGACGGATCGTGTCGAAGCCGCATCGGCGTCGTGCCCGCGTGGGCGGACTGCCCGGCGACGACGATCTCGGTCCACGAGATGCCCTGTACCCCCTCGACGACGCCGACGGTGATGCCTTCGTCCTCGAGTATCGGCCCCTGCTCGATGTGCAGTTCGACGAAGGCGGCGGGAACCGTCGTGGTCGGGCACGGGGTCGTGCCGGCGTACCCGATGCGAACCAGTTCGTCACCGAGCCGGGCCCCGTCGTCGACGGCGATGATGTCGAGCGCCTCCTCGACGGGCATCCCACCCACGTGCACGAGGCTGCCGAGCATGTCGGGCGCGAAGCGTGCGCCTTCTTCATCGGTGAAGAACGCCACCTGGAACGACCGCGTGGTCTCGATGCCGTGCTGTTCGAGCGTCTCCGCGACCTCGAGTGCGGCGAGAACGCCCAGATTGCCGTCGAAACGCCCACCGGTGCCCACCGTGTCGATGTGTGAGCCGGACATCACGGGCGGCAACTCGGGTCGGGTGCCGGGCCGCGTGGCGACCACGTTCCCGATCGTGTCGATCGAGACCTCCATGCCCAGGTCGCGCATCCAGGTGGTCACGAGGTCGCGTCCCGCACGGTCGGCGTCGGTCAACGCGAGACGGGCATTGCCCCATTCGCCGTTGGGTCCATCGATCCGACCGATCTGGCCCAGTTCGTCGAGACGAGCGACGAGCCGATCGACGTCGATGCGAAGTGCGGTCGTGTCGGTCATGACATCGGCAGCTCGAAGGAGCGGATCTCCGCAAGTGCTTCGCAGAAGGCCTGCACCGCATTCTCGACGATCTCGGCGCCGCGCTCGGCTGTCGCAGCGGTCGGGTCCCCGATGTGCCCGTCCTCGCCGAAGTCGTTGGACAGCCACCCGAACCCGACGCTGCCGCCGAAGCGGACGTGGCGATTGTCCGCGAGCGCCGCGGGAACGTTGCGGGTCGCCGTCGACATGTCGACCAGGTGCGGCGCGAGGTGCAGCATGATCGACGTCTCGTCCGTGCCGCCATGAATCCCCATGCCGAGTTCGTCGGCGGGAGACGACCCTCCCTGGTCCGGCGGCACCCCCGGATGGGCGAGGAACGTCATCAGCCCGTGAGCGAGGCG
>JBAWHL010000516.1:0-6053 GCA_049593815.1 Ilumatobacteraceae bacterium
GCCGACCGGTGTCGAGCCAGACGACCAGCGCCTCGCGAACGACATCGTCGACCACCAGGGCACCGGCGAATGCAGAGAGCGGGACGCCCGCGGCGGCATTCGCCGTCCCATCGACCGGATCGATGACGACCGTGACCGAACTGGCGCGGTCGATCCAACCGACCTCCTCGGAGAGCACGTTCACGCCGTGTCGCTCCAGCACGTCGAGGACGGGCGCCTCGACGACCTCGTCGAGCAGGTAGGTCTCGGTGCCGTCGGCGCCGGGACCGACGGTGGAACGACGTTCCTCCTCGGTCATCGTCGCCAGCGAATTGCGGTACGCGTGAAGGGCGACGTCGGCCGCCTCGGTCAGCACCGACGACACGGTCGGAGTCCGCGACCTCGACGACGCGGCCTGGGCCGACCCTCGTGACAGACGTTGCACGGTCACAGGATCTGCTTTCTGACCCAGCCAGCGAGCAGCTCGATCGCATAGACGACCACGAAGATCGAGATCAAGATGGCGCCGGTCGTCTCCCAGGCCAGGACCCGAAGCGAGTTGAACAACAGAAAGCCGATGCCGCCGCCGCCGACGATGCCCAGCACCGTCGAGACGCGCAGGTTGATGTCGAGCACGTACAGCAGGTTGCCGACGAGCGCCGGCATCGCCTGCGGAAGCACCGACACGAACGTCTCCTGGGTCCGCGTCGCCCCCGTTGCGACGACCGCCTCCCGTGGGATCGGGTCGACCTCCTCGACCGCATCGGCGATCAACTTGGCGAGGAAGCCCGCTGTGCCCACCACCAGAGCGAGCGTGCCGGCGACCGGGCCCAGGCCGATCGCCGAGACGAAGAGCACGGCGACGATCAGTTCGGGGATGCCCCGGAGGAACACGATGAACAACCGGGCGATCGCATACACAATGCGGTTGGCCGCCACATTGCGCGCAGCGAGCAAGCCCAGCGGGATCGACACGATCGTTCCCAGCGCCGTCGCGATGAGCGACACGGCGATCGACTCGAGCATCCCGGTGATGATGCCCTCGCGAGCAGTCGTGAAGTCGGGCGGAACGAGCCGCAGCATGATCTCCCAGACCTCGCCGAGTGACCGGATGATCTCGAGCGGGTCGAGGCGAATCGCCCAGAGCGCGTACGCCAGGAGCAACAGGAAGCCGACGGCGTACAACGTCTTGGTCCGGCGTTCCCCGCGGAACGGTGGACGGACCGTCATGTGGTCGAAGCTCTCGACGCCCATCGGCTGGTTGGCGTTGGCGAACCGTCGGAAGAACGCTCCGCCGATGCTTGCCCGCGGAGCTCGTCCGCCGACGTTGACACGCTCACCGCCGAGCAGGGTCGAGCGGACGGCGGCCGAGACGAACTCCATCACCGTGATGAACACGAAGATGACGATGACGATGCCGAGTGCGCGGTCGTACTGCAGCGAGCGCAGGTTGGTCTGCAGCAGCAGGCCGATCCCGCCGGCGCCGACGATGCCGAGCACGGTCGACGAGCGCAGGTTGATGTCGAGCCGATACAGCGCCGTCGCGATCATGCCCGGCATCGCCTGGGGAACGACCGTCGTCAGAATCGCCTGCCACTTGCCGGCGCCGACGGACACCACCGCATCGCGCGGTCGTGGGTCGACCTGCTCGATCGCATCGGCGAACAACTTGCCGACCATGCCGATCGAGTGCAGGCCGAGTGCCAGGACACCGGGGAGCACGCCGATACCGACGGCGCGAACGAGGATCGCCGCGAAGATCAGGTCGGGGATGGCGCGGGTGCCGACGATGATGCCGCGGCAGACCGCCATCACGGCGGGGTGTGGGGTCGTGTTCCTGGCCGCACCGAACGCGAGGGGCACCGACAGCACCAACGCCAGCGCGGTACCGATCACGGCCATCCAGAGCGTCTCGAACGTCAGCTCGATCGCCCGATCGAGATCCTGGAAGTTCGGTGGGGTCATTCTCCCCAGCAGGTTCCACATGTCGCCGAGGCCGCCGAACACGACCGTGAGCGACATGTCGATGTAGCGCCATGCCCACACCGTCGCGACGAAGAAGAACACACCGACGAGACGCAGCAGCAACCGATCTCGTGTCAGGCGCGGGCGAACCGGCGGAGGGCCGGGAGGGGTTGCAGGCGGAGCCTCCCGGCTGAGGAGTGACGTCACCGGCGCACTCCGGCGGACCGGCGCGCCTCGGCGGCGACGTCGATCAGCGGCACATCGACCGCGTCGGGGTCGACCCGCTTGTACACGTCCATCACCTCGTTCTCGCCGAGGTCGTCGACGGAACGGTCGAGCACCATCTGACCGTCACGCAGCCCGACGATGCGGTTCGCCCAGCCCATGGCCAGCTCGACCTGGTGGAGGGTGCAGATGACGGTGAGCTGCTCTTCGACCACGATGCGGAAGAGCACGTCCATGACCTGCGCCGACGACTCGGGGTCGAGCGAGGCGACGGGCTCGTCGGCGAGCAGCAGCGTCGGCTGCTGCATCAGGGTGCGAGCGATCGCCACCCGTTGCATCTGTCCGCCTGACAACGTGTCCGAGCGCTGGAACGCCCGGTCGGCGAGACCGACGCGATCGAGATGTTCGAGCGCCTGGCGACGCAACACCGTCGAGTAGGCGAGCGTGCTCATGCGCGGGCCCCGCAAGCGGCCGAGTGCGCCACTCAGCACGTTCTCGAGGCAGGACAACCGCCCGACGAGGCCGAACTGTTGGAACACGAAGCCGACCTCGCGGCGCAGGGTTCGCAGTTCGGATCGTTTGGCGCGCACGACGTCGAGGCCCATGACCTCGACGTCGCCGCCGGTCGGGTGGTGCAATCCGTTCAGGTGACGCAAGAGCGTCGACTTGCCGCTGCCCGACAGACCAATCAGGCACAGCAATTGGCCCCGAGGAACGCTGAAGGTCACCTTGTCGAGTGCGAGTGGCCCGTTCGGGAACTGCTTCGACAGGTTGTTCAGACGAACGATGGGGTCGGCGTCGGGGTGAATGGTCCGGTGGGCAGCGGCGGCAGTCATCGCGTGGTCAGCTCTCGCACTGAGCAGCCTGCGTCTGCACGCAGACTTCACGGACACCGTCGTAGAAGCTGTCGTCGACGACGACCCAGCCCCAGGCGTTCTCATCGGTGAGACCACACGACTCGACGTCGGTGCAGATGCCACGCTCGATCAGCCGGTCGGTGTTGCTCTCCTCGAGCACGATGCGGTTGATCTCGGCGATGAGGCTGGCAGGCAGCTCGAGATTGATCGCGATCGGCGAGCCAGCGATGACCTCGGACTCCCACACCGTCTTGATGTCACCTTCGGAGATGTCGCCGGACTCGATGAGCACGTTGTCGACCATGGCGTCGAAGGCGAAACCGGCTTCGCAGTCACCGTTGTTGACCGAGATGACCGAGGCGTCGTGGCCGCCGGCGAACACGGCGCTGACGCCGCTCTCGGGGTCGATTCCTTCAGCGATGAGTCCGGCCGACGGGTAGAGGAACCCGGACGTCGAGCCCGGATCGACGAAACAGACGCTGCGGCCGGCGAAGTCGGCGAGCTCGTTGATCTCGTCGTTGTCGCTCTTGGTGATGCCGTAGCTCTGGTAGCCGGGCTGCTCCTCCGGGTCGTCGACGAGTGCACCGACCGGCGCGATGTCGGCACCGGCGTTCTTGGCGATCACGTAGGAGAACGGTCCGTACTGAGCGAGGTCCACGCGGCCGGCGACCTGCCCCTCGATGATGCCGGCGTAATCGGTCGCCTGGAAGAACTCGACCTCGATGCCGAGATCGAGTTCGA
Source organism: Ilumatobacteraceae bacterium (assembly GCA_049593815.1). Lineage (GTDB taxonomy): Bacteria > Actinomycetota > Acidimicrobiia > Acidimicrobiales > Ilumatobacteraceae > Sva-07. Next base: position 3,768 of record JBAWHL010000516.1, read on the forward strand.
GCACCTCGAGCAGCTTCTCGTAGCTCTCCTGGAGTGCGGTCGACTCCTCGGACGGCACGGCGCCCATCACGATCGAGTCGGGCCAGTCCGAGCGGTCGATGTCATCGGCCATGTCGTCGTCGGCCATGTCGTCCGCTTCGGTGTCGACCGGCGCGGCATCGGTCTCGATGGGCGCGGCGTCGGTCTCGCTGGGTACTGCGTCGGTGTCAGCGGCGCCCGTGTCGTCGTCGCTGCCGCACGCGGCGACGAGCGACACGGCAGCGGTGAGTGCGACGAACGTCATGAGGCGACGTGAGCGGAGGGGGGATCGATGATGTTGTTGGTTCACTCGGACTTGTCTAGATGGCTCGGGTGAACTGGAGATTGCGTGCCGGGAGACGACCGGCAAAGTGTTTCCGAACCCTGCGCGACAGGGTTAGCGAGCGTCCGCGGCGAGACGAACCGTGACCGCGAACACGTCGGTGCGCATCCACGCGTCTGACGAGTGGATCACCGGTCCTCCTGGACCATCGGTCGTCTCGCTGACCAGATGCCACGTGGGCAACACGGTCGAAGAGAACCCGAGCCGCTCGATGGCCGCCGCCGGCGGCATCGCAACCGCGACGTCGACCGACCCCCGCCGCGGATCGAACCCGGCATCGACGAGGGCCGCGTGGATCGACCCTCCCGAGGTGACGACGTCGCCCACCACTGTGGCAACCGTGACCGGGAACCGCTCGGTGGTGGACGATGCCGCGAAGCCGTCGACGGACGACACACGTTCGACCACGAGGCGGCGACGCTCGCCGCGGCCCTGCCAGCCGTGGCCGACGACCGTGGTCATCGGCACGTGGCCGAGTTCGGTCACGTTTCGCTCGAAGCTCGCGTACCCACCGAGGCGCACCTCGTAGGCGAGACGGTGCGCGGTGAACGTGCCACGCCCCATGATTCGTCGGACGACCATGCGCCGTTCCAGTTCCCGAACCGCCTCGCGTGCGGTCAACCGATTGACGCCGAATTCCTCGGCGAGCTGGTGTTCGCTCTCCACCATCGTTCCCGGGGCGAGCGCACCCCACCGTCGCGCCAGGACGTCGGCGAGCTCGACGTACTGCGGCGCGCGAGTCACGCTCGGAGATCGTATGGACCCGGCGACCGACGGTGCGGGACCCTTGACGATCATCCGGCGAGGCGACGCTCCCCGACGGCAACGAGGAGATCGAGATACGCCCGTACTGGCGGAACCGTGCGCTGGGTGTCCTTGGCCAGGTCGTCCCACCGACGCAACGCGGCGGCCTCGGACCATCCCGGAATCTGTTCGAACGCCGCGACTTCCTCCGGCGACATCACGCCACCCTGGACCCCGAGGCTGTGCACCGACCCAGCCGACAGCGTGTCGACGTACCCGTCGTCGATCGCGCACAGATACCGCTTGGCCGCCACGTGATGTCGGATCGGTTCGACGACCGCAGGACCGAACCACCGCGTCAGGAATCGCGCTGCGATGTCCTCGTGATGCAGATCGCGGTCGCTCGGTGGCGCCGTCTCGTCGCGCCCGAGCAGGTGCCCGAGGTCGTGGAGGAGAGCGGCGGCGACCAGTTCATCCTCCGCTCCTGCGGCGCCGGCGAGCGCTGCAGCCTGGGCAGCGTGCTCGGCCTGCGTCACCTCCTCGTCGTACCTCGAGTTGCCGACCACCTCGAACACGGCCACCAGTCGCTCGGCAACCGCTTCGGGACCGTTCAGTTCACGCCACGGCGTCATCGTCACGTCACCACTCCTATCGCTCGTAGTTCATCCTCTGTCGGGGCCACGCCCAGGAAGTCGCCGATCGTGCTCACCCGGGCCGGGTCGTTGCCACGTTCGTCGAAGTAGCGCTGCTTGTCGTCGTAGTAGGTCGCTCGCAGATCGCCGAGCCGACTCGCGTTGTACGTACAGAAGAGCGCTCGTCGCGTCGCGTCGGACCCGTTGGTCCCGCTCCGATGCGGAACCCGCGAATGGAACCACAACAGATCCCCCGCCCGGACCGGCACCGGTCGGAACTCGAGCCCAGCCGCGGTGTCGGGGAGGATGCAACCGTCGTCGTCGAGCGGAAGGATCGAGCCGTGCATGGCGGGAACCACCTCCAAGCACCCGTTGGCGACGTCAGCGTCGTCGATGGCGAGCATCCCGGTCAGGTGGGTGTCGACGAAGGCGTACGCGGGCGCGTCCTGGTGGGGAGCGAAGCCGGCACCACCCGCTGGCTTGTAGTTGATCTTCTCCTTGTACAGCACCGCTGGCTCTCCGAGGAGCCGGGCGGCCATCGCCGGCAAC
>JBAWHL010000517.1:0-3087 GCA_049593815.1 Ilumatobacteraceae bacterium
CCGTGAGTGACGTCAGCTTCGCCATCAACGAGGGCGTGACGGCGCTGTTGGGCCCGAACGGCGCCGGCAAGTCGACGTTGTTCCGGATGTTGTGTGGTCTGACCCCGCCCTCGCGCGGTGCCGTCGACGTGCTCGGCGCGGATCCACGACACGATCGAGACGTGCGCGGCCGCATCGCGCTGGTGCCGCAACAGGATGCGCTCTTCGACCACATGAGCGCGAGCGACTTCATGGAGTTCGCCGCCCGCACCCACGCGGTGCCCGACCCCGAGGCGGCGGCGCTGGCAGCGCTGCGCGCGGTCGAACTCCACGACGTCGGTTCGAAGCCGGTCGGCCAGTTCTCCAAGGGCATGCGGCAACGGGTCAAGGTCGCTGCGGCGCTCGTGAACGACCCCGAGGTGCTGATCCTGGACGAACCGTTGACCGGCCTCGACCCCGTGCAGCGCCGTCACATGATCGCACTGTTCCATCGCCTCGGCGAGGAGGGCCGTTGCGTCCTCGTCTCCAGTCACGTGCTCGACGAGGTGGCCAAGATCGGGTCCCGGGTGCTGGTGATCGCGCAGGGCCGGCTCGTTGCGAGCGGCGACTACCGCGATCTCCGCGAGCTGATGGACGACCGTGCTCACCGCATCCGCATCGGGACGTCGGATCCGCGTCGCCTGGCGACGGGTCTGGTCGAGCGCGGGTTCGTCACGGGCCTGTCGATCGAGGACCACAGCGTGCTGATCGACACGGTCGACGTCGATGCACTCGGGCGCGGTCTCGCCGTGCTCAGTGTGGATCTCGGGGTTCGCCTCACCGAAGTCCGCCCGCTCGACGACGACCTCGAATCGGTGTTCCGTTACCTCGTGGAGGGTCGATGACCGACACGAATCAGCGTGACGTCACCCGACGGTCACGGCACGTCGACGCCTGGGACGCGGTGGTCCTGTCGTATCGCATCGTCCTGCGTCAACTCGCGAGTCGGGCTCGGATCATCGGGCTCGTCATCCTGGCGATGATCGCCCCCGTCTCCGGGTTCGCGCTGGGCAGCGCCGACGCGGAGCTGGACGACGCGGTCGCGCTCGTCGCCGGCGTCGGTCTCGCACTCGTCGTGCCCATCGTGTCGCTCGTGTTCGGCGGGGCAGCGATCGGTGATCTTCGCGAGGACAAGACCCTGGTGTATCTCTGGCTCCGCCCGATGGATCGGTGGCCGATCGTCGTCGGAGCTGCCGCTGCGGCCGCGACACTGGCCGCGCCGATCGCGATCGTTCCGCTCCTGCTCACCGCGATGCTCACGGGGGCCGGATCGGGCATCGTCGCCGGCACGCTGCTGGCGAGTCTCGTCGGGGTCATCGCCTACGTCTGTGTCTTCACGTTGTTCGGCGTCTGGCTCAAGCGATTCATCGTGTGGGGGCTCGCCTACGTGCTCATCTGGGAGGGGTTCATCGCCCAAGCGGGAGCGGGCGTCGCCCGAGTCGCACTGCGCAAGTACACCCGGTCGATCCTCGTCGACCGCACGGGCGTCGACCTCGACCTGGCCGACTTCTCGCTCGCGGTCGGCGTCGTCGTCCCGCTCGTGGTCGCCGGGCTCGCGCTCGCGTTGGCAGCGCGGCGCCTGTCGACACAGGACATCGACTGACGCCTCACGACGCCTCCGTCATTCCGTAGTGTTCGTGCCGTGACGCGACGAATCAGAATCGGCCATCAGATCTCCGGTCAGACCAACGGCGACCCGGTTGCCGCTGCGGTGCGCGCCGAGGAGTTGGGCTTCGACATCGTGCTGACCTCCGACCACGTGGGCCGGGGGTACGCCCCCATGCCGACCCTCGCCGCGATCGCGACGGCGACGACCACGATTCGCCTGGGCACGCTCGTCCTCAACAACGACATGCGCAACCCGGTGCAGCTCGCCTGGGAGGCCATGACCCTCGACCAGCTGTCCGGCGGTCGCTTCGAGCTGGGCCTCGGAGCGGGACACACCCCCCAGGAGTACGGAGCGACCGGCATCGAACGGTCGGGGGCCGGTGTCCGCAAGGAACGTCTGGCGGCGAGCGTCGAGATCATTCGCGGCCTGCTCGACGGGCGGCCGGTCGATCGAGCGGGCGAGCACTACACCATCGATCGGGCGCGCATCGACCAGACGGTGCAACGCCCGCTGCCGATTCTCGTCGGCGGCAACGGCGCCGGCCTGCTCAACCATGCGGGGGCGTACGCGGACATCATCGGGCTCCAAGGACTCGGGCGCACCAAGGAAGACGGACACAATCACGAGGTCGACTGGTCGGCGTCGCGCCTCGACATGCAGGTCGAACAGATCCGCGACGGTGCAGCCACCCGATTCGACGATCTGGAACTGAACGCGCTCGTGCAGGTCGTCCAGATCACCGACGACCGAACCGCTGCCCTCGAACGAATCTGCGACATGGTCGACGGGCTCACGATGGAGGATGCCGAGTCGACTCCGTACCTCCTCGTGGGGACCGTCGACGAGATCGTGCTGCACATGATGACGTGCCGCGAACGGTGGGGGATCACCTACTTCGCGGTGCGTGAGCTCGACGCGTTCGAGCCGGTACTGAAGGCGTTGCGTTGACGCGGGGCGCCCTCGCCCCGTCGGTGGGGCTGTCCAACGCACAGGCGAAACGGATCGCGCTCGGCGCCCAGGGGTTCGCCGACACGCGTCCGACCGGCCGCGTCGATCGACGACACCTGCGCAAGGTGCTCGATCGCATCGGGTTGATTCAGATCGACTCCGTGAACGTGCTCGTACGGAGTCAGGAGCTGCCGCTGTTCGCGCGGCTCGGACCTCACCCGAGGAGCCTGATCCCGGACGCGACCAACGACGGCGAACTGTTCGAGTACTGGGTCCACGAAGCGAGCCTGGTCCCGATGGAGCTGTATCCGCTGTTCCGGTGGCGCATGGAGGAACCGTTTCCGTGGCCCAGCTTCCGGCGCTGGATCGCCGAGCGGTCCGACTACATCGACGGCATCTACCAGCGTGTGGCGGACGAGGGGCCGCTCGTGGCCGGCGACCTCAAGACGCGAGTCGGCAAGAAGGGCACCTGGTGGGACTACGACGACGGCAAGCGTGCGCTCGAAGCGCTC
>JBAWHL010000518.1:0-9301 GCA_049593815.1 Ilumatobacteraceae bacterium
GCGCAGAACTGGGCGAAGCCGTCACCGGTGCCCGGGCCGTTCACCGTGATGGCGACCGACGGGTTCTCGTTGGCGAAGGCGTCGCCGACCGCGACCGAGATCGGCTCGACGGTCGAGGATCCCGACACGAGCAGGCTGCCCGAGAGGTCACCGCCGTCGTCGGTCATGTCGTCAGTGGTGTCACTGCCGGCGTCGGTGGACTCGGGGGCCTCGGTGGACTCGGTGCCACCGTCGGTCGTTTCCGATCCGCTGTCGTCATCGCTGCCGCAGGCTGCGGCGACGAGGGTGAGTGCAATTGCTCCGGCAAAAATGCGGCGCTTGGAGGTGTTCACGCTTCCAACTCCGTTCGTGGGGGGGTGGGTTGATTGGACATGTGATGTTCATCTGGACCCGATCGCTCGGAATCCGGAGGGCACGGTAGGGACGCCAGGTGAACCGGGCCCCGCACATGAGTGAACGAGAGGTGAACAAGCAACGACATCACGACCAACAGTGCGCCGATCGGCTCGTGGACGGGCCGACGCCCGCCGATTCAGCTGCGTCCGGCGAGTTGTTGCTGGACCATCCAGCGATACATCCGCTCTTGCGGATGCGGCTGGAACGAGTCGGTGGGCCCGATGCGTTCCCACCGGTCGTCGGGTCGCAGCTCCCACGCGACGACGTCGTCGGCGAGCGCGAACTCGAGTGCCTGATCGAGCGCCGCGGTGTGCCGAGCGTGTTCGATCGGCACCATCACTTCGACTCGGCGGTTCAGGTTGCGCGGCATCAGATCGGCGGAGCCGATCAGGTAGACGGCGTCCGATGACGCGCCGGGGATGCGCTGGCCGTGCACGACGTTGCCGTGCCCGAACCGGTACACCCGACTGTGTTCGAGGTACCGCCCGAGAATGCTGCGGACTCGGATGGTCTCGGACAGGCCGGGGACGCCGGCGCGGACGCAGCAGATGCCGCGCACGAGCAGGTCGATGCGGGTTCCGGCGGCCGCTGCCTTGTACAGCGTCTCGACCATCTCGTCGTCGGCGATCGAGTTGCACTTGAGCACCATGTGGCCGTCCGGACCGAACGACGCTTCGTGCTCGATCAGGTCGACGAGCTGGCGGCGCAGGTCGCGCGGTGCCACGAGCAGGTTTCGGTAGTCGTCGCTGCGGCTGTAGCCGGTCAGGTGGTTGAAGAGCTGCGCCGCGTCGTCACCGATGTCGGGCGAGCAAGTGAGCACGCCGAGGTCCTCGTAGATCTTGGCGGTCTTGGCGTTGTAGTTGCCGGTGCCGATGTGGACGTACCGGCGCAGCTGATCGCCGTCGTCGCGTACGACCAGCACCACCTTGCTGTGCGTCTTGAGGCCGACCATGCCGTAGACCACGTGGACGCCGGAGCGTTCGAGTTGGCGAGCCCATTGGACGTTGTTGGCCTCGTCGAAGCGAGCCTTCAATTCGACGAGAACCGCGACCTGGATGCCCCGTTCGGCGGCACGCATCAGGCTGCGGATGACCGCGCTGTCACCGCCGGCGCGGTAGAGGGTCATCTTGATCGACTGGACCTTCGGGTCGTCGGCCGCCTGCGAGATGAACGCCTCGACGCTGGTCCCGAAGCTCTCGTAGGGGTGATGGACCATCACCGCTCGATGGCGCATCACGTCGAAGATCGGGCGGTCGGTGTCGGCGGCTGCCGCGATCCGGCCGGCGGTGACCGCGGGCCACGGCTCGTCCTTCAGGTCGGGCCGGTCGAGCTCGAGCAGCTGTGTCAGGAAGCTGAGGTCGAGCGGTGCCCGGTGGAACGTCACGTCGTCCATCGACAGGTCGAGCTCACGGACGAGGAGTTCGAGGACCTCGGCGCCGATGTCGTGAGCGACCTCCAGGCGGACGGCCTTGTTGAATCGGCGGCGACGCAGCTCCATCTCGACCGCTTCGAGCAGGTCGTCGGCCTCTTCCTCTTCCAGCGTGAGGTCGGCATTGCGACTGACGCGGAACGGCGCCCAGTCCTCGATCACCATGCCGACGAAGAGCCGGTCGAGCTTCGCGGCGATGAGCTGCTCGACGGGCAGGAACCGACCGGGTGATGTCGTCACGAGCCGCGGGAACAGCTTGGGCACCTTCAGACGGGCGAAACGCCGGTCGCCGGTCTCGGGGTCGGCGACGTTGACCGCGAGCGACAGCGCCAGATCCGAGATGTACGGAAAGGGGTGGCCGGGATCGACCGCGAGCGGCGTGAGCACCGGGAAGACGCGTTCTTCGAACCACCCGTCGAGCGACTCGCGCTCGTCGTCGGTCACGTCGGACCAGGAGATGATGTCGATGCCGGCCTCGCGCAGGTCGGGCACGATGCTGTCGACGAAGGTCGCGTCGGCTCGATCGACGTGTTCGAGCACCGCGGCGCCGACGGCGGCCAGTGTCTGTGAGGGCGTTCGTCCATCCGGCGACGGCCGGTCGATGCTCGCCTCGACCTGGTCCTTGAGCGCGGAGACGCGCACCTGGAAGAACTCGTCGAGGTTCGTGGCAGTGATCGCGGAGAACTTCGCTCGCTCGAGCAGCGGGATGCCGGGTTCGGTGGCGAGCTGGAGCACGCGTTCGTTGAACGCCAGCCAACTCAGTTCTCGGTTGAGGAAACGTTCGTCGCTCATCGGGTCGCTCGGTGCGCCGACGTCACGTTGCGCGTCCTCGGCCTGATCCTCAGTCCGAGTCCTCGGCGTAGCCGAGGTCCCACTCGATGGTGATCAATTCGCGCTCGGCGTCGCGCACGATGCGCTCCCGGTTGCGCCGGAACTGCGGGTCGTCACGAGGCAGCAGCACCAGACGAGCGAGCACGCGGGCCCGGAACTCGTCGAGCACCTGCCGGTCGCCCCAGTCACCGTAGACCTCCCAGTGCGGTGCCACGGGTCCGTGGTACACGATGCGGGCGTGCGCCCGTGGGGCCTGCGGCTCGGCGAGATCGGTCATGTCGCTGGACTCTATCGGCGTCGATTCGGCGGGGGGAGCGACATCGCGCTGCAGACGCCTCGATTCACATTACGGATGTGTTACGATTAGCAGCCAACAACGCAACAATGGCGTGCGAGGCCCGCTGGGTGGCGAACCCAGCATCACGCACTCCACACCCGACTCTCAACAACGTCGATGAGAATCTCGAGAGATCGGGAACCGAACGCTCTCACCGAACGTCCAAGTGACACCCCCCCCGCCGCAGAAAGGCACGAGATGAAAACTCGCACGAAGCGCACCGCCGTCGCCGTCAGCGCCGAGCCGACGCACGTCCCGCACGATCCGGATTCGGTCACCGCTTGGATGGCCGATGGCAACTGCCGCCTGCATCCGCCGGCCACCTTCTTCCCGAGCGACGGCGTCGGGGTCGACCGCGCCCGAAAGATCTGCGCGAGTTGTCCCGTGGCCGCCAGGTGCTTGGAGTTCGCGCTCGACGAGCGCATCGATCACGGGGTGTGGGGTGGGTGCAGTGAGCGCGAGCGCCGCCGCATCCTCAAGCGACGTCGAGCTGACGCCACGGTCTGAACCGCCGCGTCAGCTGGCGTCGTCAGATGACGTCGTCGACGCGTCGGTCGATTCGTCGGGCTTGTTCGCGTCGGCCATGCCGTCCTTGAATTCTTTTTGTGCCTTGCCCAGGTTCTTGGCCAGTTTCGGCAGCTGAGAGCCGCCGAAGAGCACGAGGACCAGGATCAAGACGATGATCATCTCGGGACCGCCAAAGGACATGCACTCACGCTACCGCATGACACCGCCGGCGGTGCCGCGGTCGGGACGAGTAGCGTTCCCGAGATGAATGAGCCCCACCCGCGCCTGGTCGGACTCGCACGCTCCGCGACCGGCGATCCCGACATCGTTGCGGCGGGTGACGGTCTCCCGGCTGCCTCCCGAAGGGCACGACCTGGAAGACCGGTGGATTCGGCGTTGCTGGCGCGGGCTCGCGCGGGCTACGCGGTGATGCTGCTGCGGGCGACTTGAGCCCGCTGGCGGCGAATCCGACGGCGTTCACGCTCGGACAGTCCGCCCCAGATCCCGAACTTCTCACCGTTCTGCAGTGCGAACTCGAGGCAGTCGTGGCGCACTTCGCAGCCGCGACACACTTCTTTGGCTTCGCGTGTCGATGCGCCGCGCTCGGGGAAGAAGAGATCGGGGTCGACGCCCAGGCAGTTGGCGTAGTCGTGCCAATCCGGGTCCGGTTCGACCGGGACGGCGCTGACCGTGATGCTGGATGTCGTGATGAACTGCATGTTGGAGAATCTCCTGCGGGGCCCGAAGGCGTCGATCTGGTGGCAATCACGTGCTCTCGACGACCCGGCACCGATTCCCCTCAATGCGGTTCCGGAACATGGTCGACAGCGCTGTAATTACAGTGACGTCATTCTGCCATAGCACACGGCGATTTCGCAAGGGGGGATTTTCCAGGAATCGCGCGGACGGCGCGAATCAGCTGGCGCGGCGCCCGCGGCGCGCGAGGTCTCGCTTCCCCTGCATGAAGTCGACCAGGACGTAGTCGCCGAGGTTCTCCGGTGTCGTGAAGAACGCACGGCCACGGTTGATCTGGGTCATCTGCTCGATGAACGCGCGCAGCGAACCGTCGGCGCCGAGTCCGAACGTGTTGATCCGGATCTGCTCCTTCGTGCATCGCACGACCTCACGCAGCGTGGCCTCGACCGTCTCGCGGACCGGCGGATAGTTGAAGAACGGCATCCCGTTCTCCATGATGTGCGCGGTCGGCTCGCCATCGGTGATCATGATGATCTGCTTGGTGCCGGACTCCCGGGCGAGCAGCTTGCGCGCCAGGGTGAAGCCGTGGTGCATGTTCGTGCCGTACACGAAGTCCCACGACACCTCCGGCAACTGCTCGGCCGTGAGAACACGAGCGGTCTCGGAGAATCCGACGATGCCCAGGTAGTCCCGCGGGAACTGCGACGAGATCAGGCTGTGGAGCGCCATCGCGACCTTCTTGGCGGGCAGGAAGTTGTCGCGCATCGGCATCGACAGCGACAGGTCGAGCATCAACACCGTCGACGAGCGCGTGAGGTGTTCGGTGCGCTCGATCTCGAAGTCGGACGGATCGAGCGAAATCGGTGTGCCCCCGCCCGTGCGACGCAACGCGTTGCGGATCGTGCGGTTGAGGTCGAGCTGGAACGGGTCGCCGTACTCGTAGGGCTTCGTGTCGTAGGTGCGCTCGTGGCCCTGACCGATGTTGCTCGCCTCGTGCTGGCCGAGCTTGTCCTTGGCCAGCTTGGAGAACAGGTCACGCAATGCGTTGGAACCGATCTTGCGCAAACCCTTCGGAGTGAGTTCGAGCCGCCCCTCCTTCTGCTCGATGAGGCCGGCCTGCTCGAGCATCTTGGTGAGCTCCGCCAGCCGTTCGAGTGACTTCGCTGCATCGTCCCCCATCAGATCGCGCACCCGATCCATGTCGGCCTCGGCGAGCGCCGCTGGGCTGGACGCGTTGCGCAGCAGGTTCTCGAGTTGGTCGAGGTCACCCATGTCCTGCATCGCCTGCATCGCCTGCTGGAACCCCATTGGATCCTGGCCGTCGAAGTCGTAGCTCTCGTTCCAGTTCATCTGCGGGAACATCTGCTGGAGGTTCCCCGACAGCTGCTGCATCTGCCACTGGAGGTCCATGTCCTCCATCAGCTGATCGGACAGCTGTTGCATCTGCGCCCGCTGTTCGGGCGTCATCGAGTTCATCATCGCCTGCATCGCGGCCATGCGCCTGGCCATCTGTTCGAGCAGTTCCTCGACGGTCTCGGGGTTCTCCGGGAAGAAGTCGCCGAACTCCTCCATGAACTCGTCGAACCCGGCGTCCTCACCACGCTGATGCTTCTCCAGCATCTCGTTCAGGGCCGCCATCATGTCCTTCATGCGCGCCATGTCCTCGGGCGTCATGTTCTCCATGGCGCCCGACATCTGATCGACCATCTGCTGCATCAACTGGTCGCGCAGCTTGTCCATCAGCTGATCGAAGCGCTGCTTGGCATCGTTGGACTCGAAGCTGTAGGCGTCGAGCTCGCGCACCTTGCCGGCGAGATCGTCGGGCATCAGATCGAGCCGGAGGTTCCGGTCGTCGGCGGCGGACTGTGCGTTCTCGGCACGGCGTTCGTCGCCGGAGTTCAACGCATCACGCCTGGCGTTGTCGATCGCATGGCGTTCCTCGTCGATGATGTCGTCGAGCTCGGCCTTGATCTCGTCGTACACGCCGCCGAGGTCGGAGTTCTCCAGGCGCTGCTGACGTTCCTGACGAAGCTGCTCCAACAGCTCGCGCAGGCCCTGCATCTGTTCGCCATTGCGGTCCTGCAGCCCTTCCTGCATCATCCGCCGCAGCGCCGCGTTGACGTCACCGTGGTAGAGCAGTTCGTCGGTGAGTTCGTCGAATGCCGCGTCCGCATCGAACTCGAATCCGGTCTGCGAACCGTCCCAGCGGGAGTACGTGAAACGTTTCGTCATGGACCGAACTTAGTGCGGTGTTCACCGCGGAGCGCCTCGGAGGTCGTAACATCGCCTCATGCGTGTCCCCCGCACGTTCGTCTTCGTCGACCTGTCCGGCTTCACGAACTACACCGCCGCCTTCGGCGATGACGCCGCGGGCCGCCTGCTGAGCACGTTCCGTGGGATCGTTCGCACCGTCGCCTCCGATCGGGGCGTGCGCATCGCCAAGTGGCTGGGTGACGGTTGCATGATCGTGGCCGTCGAGCAGCCCGACGCGATCGAGTTCGTCCTCGACCTCGAACGTCAGGCCACCGATGTGTGCGCACCCCTCACGATCCGAGCCGGCCTCGCGACCGGTCACGCCCTGCTCTTCGAAGGTGACGACTACATCGGGTCGGCCGTGAACATGGCCGCCCGTCTCTGCGACCGGGCACGCGGCATCGAGGTGCTGATGCCGACCATGCAGCTCGAACGCCTCCCCGAAGGCGTCGGCACCGTTCCGTTCGGTGAGATCGAACTCCGGGGCTTCCCCGGCGCGATCGACGTCGTCAGCCTCGTCGGCAGCCCGGAACCCGCCGGGGTCGATGCCTCCGAACTGTGGACGCGGTCGCCGTTCATCTGACGCCGATCAGCTGACCTCGCACTCCCTCCCACCCACTCCCCCGACCCACCCCCGACCTGACAATGACCTTTCACCGCGGCGTCTCGCTGCCCACTGCCACCACCTTCGGTTTCGCCGACACCGCCGACGTCGGTCCAACTGCCGGGAACGGCTTCTACCACGGGTGGCCCGACGACCTCGCTGCGCTGCAGGAGCTCGGCATCACCGATGTGCGCCTCACGCTCGATTGGCCGCGCCTGCAACAGAAGCCGGGCGACCTCGACCCCGACTGGACCGAACGCTTCGAGAACATCCTCGCGGCGGCGGCTGCGATCGAGCTGCGTACCTGGGCCACGCTGTACGACGGGTCGGTGCCTCGCTGGTTCGACAACGAAGGCGGGTTCGCCGACGCCGACACGTTCTCCACCTGGTGGCCTCGGTGGGTCGAGCGCGCCGCTGATGCATTCGGCGATCGCGTCGACGGGTGGGTCCCCTTCGACGTGATTCCTGCCGGTGCGGCACAGCCGTGGCGGGACACCTGGGGTGTCATCGGTGGCACGCAGCCGGTCGTCGCGTCGATCGACGGCGACGGCATCGCCGACCTCGGAACCTACGTGGGGCGGATGAACCGGGTGGGCCTGCGGCTCGACACGCCATGGACCCCCGACGAGTCCATCGCTGACGAACGCTTCGAGCAGACCGCTGACGAATGGGGCACCGCCGTGCGCGCCGCATGCGACGCGGTCGACGACGAGCCCGTCCTGATCACCGGCTTCCGACCCGGCCACGACGACCTCGACGTGGCATCGCGGATCACGACATCGATCTCCACCGTGCTCGACCAGGCGCTCGACGACGGTGTCCCCGTCGACGCGATGTTCTTCGAGCCCGGCATCGCGGGCCACGACGCCTCGGCGGCGCTGCTGAGCGCCGACCGCTCCCCCACGGTCATCGCCGACGCCTTCCTCGGCTGAAGATTGGACCTCGTGTGCGGTCACCCCGCCTCGCGATGAGCGAACGCACCGCATGTTGGGGGTTCGCTCATCGCTGGGCCGGCTGCCGAGTGCTGAACTCGGCTTCGCCGGTGGTCGGTCAGGTGCGGCTGCGGTAGGTGGCGCTGGTGGCGCTCGTGTCCTTGTTCAGCCGCTTGCTGAGGTGCAACCCCTCGAGAACGAACTCGACCGCCGACGCGACCGCGCCGGTCGACTCGTCGCCGCCGGTCAGGATCATCACCGGGGTGCGCAGCGAATCGACCTCGTCGACGAGGCCGGCCAGGTCACCACTCGTGATCCCCTCCCCCGTGTGTGCGACCACGCCCGCTTCGAACGCGTCGACGACCGCTCGCGTCTGCTCCGGCGGCACCGTGTCCTTGAAGACCGTGAGCACCGCGCCCTTGATGAGCGAATCCATGATCGCCCCCTCGCGACCCTCCTCGAGCGACTCGATCTCGATCTTGCCCATCGAGCTCGCTGCCAACGCGTCGAGATCGTCGACGCGAGCGACGACATGGCGTTCGCCGCTGCGCAGTCCCCGGCGGAGCGCATTCGCCGCGAGTGCCTCGTAGTTCGCCACGCTCAACCGCACGCTGACGCCCGACCGCTGATTGACATGGTTGCTGGCACGAGCCAGGTGACTGAACGTCGCCACGACGTCGGCGAGATAGTCCGGCACCGAGACCGTGATCGGCCCCTCGGGTGTGGTGATGTCGAGCGTCACCGCTTCCTGACGCATGATCTCGACTTCGGTCTCGACCTCGAGCGGGTAGTGCGTACGAATCTGGCTGCCGAAACGATCCTTCAACGGCGTGATGATCCGGCCACGGTTCGTGTAGTCCTCGGGGTTGGCCGACGCCAGCAGCATCACGTCGAGCGGCAGGCGGATCTTGTACCCGCGGATCTGGATGTCGCGCTCCTCGAGCACGTTGAGCATGCCGACCTGGATCCGCTCGGCGAGGTCGGGGAGTTCGTTGATCGCGAAGATGCCGCGGTTGGTGCGCGGCACGAGGCCGTAGTGGAGCGTCAGCTCGTCGGAGAGGTACCGGCCTTCGGCGACCTTGATCGGGTCGACCTCACCGATGAGGTCTGCGATCGAGGTGTCGGGCGTGGCGAGCTTCTCCCCGAAGCGTTCGCTGCGATGCACCCAGGCGACGGGCGCATCGTCGCCGAGTTCGTCGACGAGATCGCGGGCGTGCTTCGACACGGGAGCGTAGGGGTCGTCGTTGATCTCGCTGCCGGCGATGATCGGCATCCACTCGTCGAGGAGACCGGTGAGCGAGCGGATCATGCGGGTC
>JBAWHL010000519.1:0-10156 GCA_049593815.1 Ilumatobacteraceae bacterium
CGACGATCCTGTCGCCCGAAGTCGTCGGTGACCATCACTACGCCGTCGCCCGGCGTGTGCAGGAGACCCTCCAGCGCTACAAGGAGCTGCAGGACATCATCGCCATCCTCGGCCTCGACGAGCTGTCCGAAGAGGACCGCCTCATCGTCAACCGGGCCCGCAAGGTCGAGCGCTTCCTGTCGCAGCCGTTCTTCGTCGCCAAGGTCTTCACCGGCCTCGACGGCGAGTTCGTCCCGGTCGCCGAGACGGTCGAGTCGTTCGACTCGATCATCAAGGGCGAACTCGACGACGTGCCCGAGCAGGCCTTCTTGAACGTCGGCAATGTCGAGCAGGTGCTCGCCAAGGCCAAGAAGCTCCAGGAGAGCTGAGCATGTCCGAACCGTTGATCGTCGAAGTGGTGTCGCCTGAGGCGGTGCTGTACACGGGTGAGGCCGACATGGTCATCACGCGGACGGCCGGCGGTGGCGAGGTTGCGTTCCAGTCCGGGCACGCGCCCTTCCTCGGCGCGCTGATCGAGAACCACACGAGGGTCTTCCAGACCGACGGCACGGTGCAGGACATCGCTGTCCATCGTGGCTTCGTCGAAGTGAGCGGCACCCCCACCAAGGTGTCGATCCTGTCCGACACGGCCGAGCTGGCGGAGGACATCGACGTCGCTCGGGCCAAGGAAGCGCTCGAGCGTCACCAGCACATGCTGCGTGACGAGAGCCTCGAGTCGCATCTCGTCGAGATCGCCACGGGCGGCCGTGACCGGGCCGAGGCCCGACTCAAGGCCACCGGTTCCAGCTTCACCGCCTGACGTGACAGATCGTGCCAGGCACGATCCGTCACATCGTCACATCGTCACATCGTCAGTCGGCGTCGGTGTCGTACTGCATCGCCAGCACGACGTTGCCGCCTGGATCCTCGAACGCGGCCAGATGGCCGACCCCCGAGATCGTGAACCGCTCCATCAGCAGGGTCGCGCCCGACGCGCTCACCCGCTGGAGGGTGTCGTCGAGGTCGTCGACGGCGAAGGTGCACTCGAACCCGGTGGTCGGTCGGTCAGCGAGGAGCTGACGGCGTTCCTGGAGTGCTCCTCTCACCCCAGGCTGCTCGGTGGTGCCCGACTGGATCTGGAAGAACCCGGGAGGCCCGTACGGTGTGAACGTCCAGTCGAAGACGTGCTCGTAGAACGCTCGTGTGGCGTCGACGTCGTCGGCGTTGATGGCGAAGTGGGTCAGGTGTGCGGTCATCGCCCCATCCTCGTGGTCGCGGCCGTGCCGTACCTTCGATACTCTGCCAGTTCATGTCGCAGACACGACAGGGCGAACCGCTCGTACGCGGCTACGCCGTCACCCAACCGGCGGGTGAGGTCAGGCTGCCGACGCAGTCGGGCTGGGACCAGGTCGTCTACGCGAGGGGTGGGCTCGTCGTCGCCCGCACCGAACGTGGGACCTGGACCGTGCCCGCCCATCGAGCGTTGTGCATCGGTGACGGCACCCGCATCACGTTGACGACCCGGCGCCCGACGCCGATTCGGTGTCTGTACTTCCAAGCCCATCTCGGTGTGCTCGACGCGTCGGTGGCGGCGATCACGATCGGGCCGTTCGCTCGGGAGCTGTTCCTGCGCGCCGTGGAGCGGTGCCCGCTCGACCTGGACACCGCGGTGGGCTCCGCGCTGCTGACGTTGCTCCTCGAGGAACTGGCCGTCGGACCGGCGTCGGCGCTCGAACTCCCGCTGCCGACCGATCCGGTCGCCCGGCTGCTCGCCGAACGGCTGATGGCCGCGCCGGTGATGCCACTCGTGGCCGCTGTTGCCGCGGTCGGGGCCAGCCGACGGACACTCGAGCGACGCTTCGTGTCGGAGACCGGCCTCACGCTCGCCGCGTGGCATCGTCGCTCCAGGGTGCTGGGCTCGATCGATCTGCTCGACGACGGCCGCACCGTGACCGATGCCGCCGTCGCCGCGGGATACGCCACACCCAGTTCGTTCGTCGCCGCGTTCAAGTCCGAACTCGGCACGACGCCTCGGGCATTCATGATCGCTCGGCCCTGAGCGGGCGCGGCGACTCCCTGCACGAGACCCCGGCCCCGGACCGACTCAGTAGTCGATGGCGGAGAACTCGCGGAGCTTGGCGACGCGGTGGTGGGCGTCGATCATGCGGACGGTGCCGCTGCGCGAGCGCATGACGAGGCTCTGCGTACGTGCACCGGTCGAATCGAAGCGGACGCCGCGGAGCAGGGCCCCGTCGGTCAACCCGGTGGCCGCGAAGAAGCAGTTGTCGCTCTCGATCAGGTCGTCCTGCGTGAACACTCGGCCGAGGTCGAACCCGGCGCCGGTCATGGCCGCGAGCTCCTCGTCGCCCTGCGGGGCGAATCGGGCCTGGATCTCGCCGCCCATCGCCTTCATCGCAGCTGCTGACACCACACCTTCGGGCGTCCCGCCGATGCCGAACAACGCGTCGACGCCGGCGTCGGGCCAACACGTGGCGACCGAGCCGTAGACGTCGCCGTCGGTGATCAGCCGGATGCGGCATCCGCTGGCGCGGATCTCGCCGATCAGGTCGCTGTGGCGGGGCCGGTCGAGAATGACGACGGTGAGGTCGCGCACCTCCTCACCCTTCGCCTTCGCGATCCAGCGCAGGTTCTGGGTGGCCGTTGCCGTGATGTCGATCGAGCCGACGGCCTCGGGTCCGACCGCGATCTTCTCCATGTAGAACGACGGGCCGGGGTCGAGCATCGAGCCGCGATCGGACACGGCGATGACCGAGAGCGCGTTGGTCTTGCCCTGCGCGGTCAGCGTCGTGCCGTCGATCGGGTCGACCGCCACGTCGACCTCTGGGGCGCTGCCATCGCCGACGCGCTCACCGTTGAAGAGCATCGGGGCGTCGTCCTTCTCGCCTTCTCCGATGACGACGATGCCGTCCATCGAGACCGTCGAGAGCGAGAGGCGCATCGCCTCGACAGCGGCGCGGTCCGCGCCGTTCTTGTCGCCGCGACCGACCCACCGGGCCGAGGCGAGACATGCGGATTCGGTGGCTCGGACCAACTCCATCGCCAGGTTGCGGTCGGGCTGCTGTCGTGACGGGGTGGACATCACCCCAACGTATCCCGGCGGTGCGTCGCGATCGGAATGTGGCGCCCCAGAGATTCGGGGCACCACACTCCGGTCGGGTCGGGGGGCTCAGCGAGGCCGACCGCGTGAGCGCCATCGGTGGCGCGGGTGAGCCCGGAGATATTCGCGCTCGTGGGCGGCTCGCCGTTCGAAGTCGGCGCGATCGACGCGCTCGACGGCGAGCAGGTGGTCGGGATGCAGGTGGTGGATCATGGTGGTGCTTTCTGTGTTGGTGGTGGGGATTGGTGGTGGGTCCGGCCCGCCGACGCACCCCCGCCATCCGGCTTTTCGTACTCCCGGGCGGGAACTCCTCCCGCCCGGGAGTACGAAAACAGAGAGGGGGCCGGCGTGAGGGGCGGCGCGGGTGGACGCGGGCGTCGGCGCGTCAGGTGCGGGCGCGACCGGGGGTACCGATGACGTCACGCCGGGTGCGCCGGGTGCGCCGGGCGCCGTCGAGCGGGCCTGGTGTGGCGGTGTTCTTCATCGTGTACCTCCTTCCGGTCGTGGGAGCGAGCGGTGATCTCGCTGGAGGACAGTGTCCACGACGGGGGGAGCGGGATGCAACGAGGTTTCCGCGGTCGTCGCTTCTACAGTCGGCTCGGTGGAAGGTGTCGCCCCGTTGCCGCTCGATCTCGTGCTGTCCGGTCGGGAGCTCACCGAGCCACGGCTCGCCCCCGGCGGCGACCGCGTCGCGTTCGTGCAGCGCTGGCGGGGCCGTGCGTCGATCAGCACGGTCGACATCGACGGTGGTGCCGAGCAGCTCGTGACGTTCGGGCCCGACCCGGCCCCCGGCCGCGGGTTCGGCGGCGGTTGTTTCGACTGGTTGCCCGACGGTTCGGGCGTGGTCTACGCCGCGGTCGACGGTGAACTCTGGCGGATGGCGGGAACGAACCTGGAACGGATCACGTCACACGAGCGGAACTGTCGCGGCGTCGCGGCCGGCCTGGTCGGAACCCGACCCGTCGTGGCGTACGTGATCGACGAGGCCGAGATCTGGTTGCAGCCGCTCGATTCGGGGCCCGGCCGCCGGGTCGACGACGGTCGTCACGAGTTCTGCTTCGACCCGGTGGTCTCGCCCGACGGCTCGACCGTGTCGTGGCAGGCATGGTCGCCGCCGGCGATGGCGTGGGACACCGCAGAACGGGTCGACTGCCGCATCGACACGACCACGCTCGCGCCGGTCTCGATCGACTCGTGGCGCCCGGTCGGCGGCGCGGTGCAACAACCGCGCTTCGCTCCCGACGGCACACCGACCTGCGTCCACGACGGGTCCGGATGGCTGACGGTCGCCGTCGGTGACGCCTCCGTCGGCGGCGCGGGCGAAGTTGGAGCGGTCCGTGGCGAGCACGCCGGTCCGACGTGGGGGATGGGGCAACGTTCGTACGCGGTGGGTCGTGATGGTTCGGTGATCGTCGCGGTGAACACCTCCGGAGTGGGGGCGCTTCGGCTCCACGACCCGGTGGCGGGCGCGCGTCCCGTCGGGCAGGCGTTCGTGGGGACCACCGGCCAGCTGTCGCTCGTCAACGGTCGACTCGCGGCGCTCCGGTCGGGGCCGACCACGCCGCCGGAGATCGTGGTGTGGCGCGACGTCGGCGGTTCCGACCCTGTCGAGCGCGTGGTCGCCCGGGGCGGTGTGGTCGGGTGGAGCGACATCGAGATGCCGCCACCGGTCGAGGTCGCGACCGACGGCGACACGCCGCTGTTCGCGCGTCGCTACCCAGCCGGAGCCGGACGGCTGTTGTGCTGGGTGCACGGCGGTCCAACCGATCAGTGGCCCGCCGACTTCCGCCCGCGCATCGCGTACTGGTGGAGCCGTGGATGGGACGTGCTCGTCGTGGACCCACGAGGCACCACGGGGCACGGGCGCGCCTACCAACAGTCGTTGAACGGTGCATGGGGTCGTCTGGACGTCGACGACACGGCAGCGCTGATCCGTCACGCCCACGATGCCGGATGGGCGACACCCTCACGCACCGTGGTGATCGGTGGCTCCTCCGGTGGACTCACCGTGCTCGGCGTCCTCGCCGATCATCCCGAGGTCGCCGCCGGCGGCATCGCGTCGTACCCGGTCAGCGATCTCGAGGCGTTGGCGTCGGCGACCCACCGGTTCGAGGCGCACTACACCGACACCCTCGTCGGCCCGAGCGACGACCCGGCGACCGCCGAACTCCTGCGGACGCTGTCGCCGATCACCCGTGCAGAGCGGATCACCGGTCGGTTGCTGGTGTTCCACGGCACCGACGACCCGGTGGTCCCCATTGCGCAGAGCGAGTCGCTCGTCGCACGCATTCGATCGGGCGGCGGCACGGTCGACTTCGTCGTCTACGACGGCGAGGGCCACGGGTTCCGGGACCCGGAGCACCAGCGCGACGAGTACGAACGCGTCGAACGTTTCCTCGCTGAGTTCTGAGCGCGCCTTCGGCCGCCTCCGGCCAGCCGGTAGCGTTCCCTCGTGGCTTTCGTGAACAAGCAGTCCGGTGATGAAGCGTCCGATGAACTGGCGGGTTCGGGGCAGCCGATCGATTTCGACCCCAACGACCCCGATGTCGTGAAGGTGCACTACGACGTCTCGGCGTGGAACTTCGATCAGCGCGCCGAGCTCGCCGAAGCGCTCGCCAGCGTCGAGTTGCCACACGTGTGGGACGACGACGAACTCGTCGTCCCCGAGGAGGTCGAGGATCGTGTGGACACGCTGTTCGAGGAGCTGGAGAAGCTGCTCGGCCCGTTCCCGATCGTGCTCGAACTCGACGCCGAGGCGACCGAGTTCGGACTCGACGAATGGACCCATGAGGACCGCGCCGTGCTCACCGAATCGCTGATCGCATCGGAGGTCCCCCACCGGTGGTCGGGGACCACGGTCCACGTCGCCTCCGACGCCGAACACGCCGTCGACGACCTCCTCGACGCGATCGAGGCGGGCGAGCTGCTCACCTCGGGTGACGACGACGAGACCGGGCCGCCCGAAGGCGCGCTGCACGACATGTTCCTGGCGGCCGATCGGCTGGCGAAGGATCCGATGGACGCCAAGGCTCGACGCCAGCTGATCGAGCTCGGCGAGCAGCTCGACCCTGCCAAGCCGCCGTATGGGATGGCGCAGCGGCCGTGGGCGTCGGCGGTCAACGGTGTTTCGGCGATTGCCGACATGGTGGTCTCCGAAGCCGGCCCAGGCGGACGTGCTGACGAGGCGGAGTCCGCGGTGATCGGCGCTGCGCAGGAACTCCGCACCGTGCTTCGGCCCTACGTGTGACCGAACCAGCGCTCCTCGCCGAACTCGAGGTCTGGCACACGCGACCCGCGGTGCCGACCCGTCGGGTCTCGCTCGGTCACATGGTGTTGCCGGTCGACCCCGTCCCCGGATTCGGCGGGCTGCTCCTGGGTGCGATCGTCGCGAGACACCTGGGCGGGATCGACGACGATCTGATCCCCGACGTCCACCGGCTCATCGTCGAGGTGGGCGAGGGCAGCCGCATCGTGCAGCCCCGGCTCCGGCACCGATTCCAGGTCGATCGTCACGGCCTGGCCCGCAGCACGCACCGCCTGCTCGGCCATGACGACGAGCTGTCGTTCGACTTCGATTCGGTCGGCACGGACCTGTCGCAGGTGCTCGGCGCGATCTATGCGGTCGAGCGGTTGGCGCCGGAGCATCGTCGCAAGATCGTTCCGGTCCTGCAGAAGGCAGCCCGATGGAGAGGACCGATCGGACCGGGACTGGTGTCCTATCTCGCTGGCTCGCAGACGCTGACGCTCGAGGCGCTCGCCGATCCGCGCGCGTGGGCGATGACGATTCTCGGGTTCGAGGTCGGCACCGCCGCGCCGTCCAAGCGCGAGGTGACCGCCAAGTTCCGTGAACGCATGCGCGACGTGCACCCGGACCACGGTGGCGGCAGCGCAGGTGCCGCCAAGGCCATGAGCGATCTCGCCGAGGCCCGACGCGTCCTCAGCCTGCCCCGCGACTGACCGCTCCCACTGACCGCGCTCACTGACCGCGCGACATCGTCAAGGCGCTTCCTGCGCTCCCTGATCGCTCCTCCACCGGTGCACCGGCTCGGGTGTGCGATGACGGGCGCGACCGGCCTCGGCGCTCGCTCATCGGCGGGTGACACGGCGGGGGAGGAGCGCGTCAGGGGGTGGGGTGATGGAGATCGATCGGGGCGTCTTCGGGGTTGAGCGCCTCGAGTTCCTGGTGCGCGGTCTCGGGGTACGCGGTGACGACGAGGATGGTCACGATCAACTGCCCGGTCGCGAGCAGCGCCATCACCTGGCCGTAGGACCAGCCGGCATCGAGGAGTGCGCCGGTGACGAGGAGGCCACCGATGCCGCCGATGAGCGCCGCAGCCGTCACCAGGCCGGTGGCGCGGCTCCTGTTGCCGGTCGGGAACAGCTCGGTCCGGTAGACGGCGAGCGCCGGGTAGGCCGCACTCGACAGGATCCCACCCGCGAGCGACAGGATCCACAGCGGTGGCCCGCCGACCGCGAACGCGCCGACGATCGCCGCCGTTCCGAGCGGGAGCGTGAGCGCGATCAGCCGTCGGCGACCGCTCGTGTCGGCGAACTTGCCGCCGAGGATCAGCCCGATGCTCGCCGGTGTGCCGACCGCGATCGAGAAGATGCCGATCATGCCGCCCGAGAAGTCGCGGATGTCGGTCAGGTAGCGGTTCTGGAAGAAGCTGGCGGGGGCGATGAAGATGTTGCCCGCGACCGCCACGGCACTGAGCAGCAGCAGGCGCCGCCGGTTCAGACGTGGTGGGCGACGATCGACGGTGATGTGCGCCGCAGTGAAGCGGCGGGTCTCGGGCAGCCGCCGGGTCAGGTCGAGCGCGACGATGCACCACACCGCGGCGATGAGGTACACGTAGCGCCAGCCGTTCTGGCCGATGTCGGCGAGACGGAGCGACATCACGGCGACGCCGGCTCCGAACCCGGCCGCCATCGCGAGGATGCTGACGGCGTACGCGCGACTGTTGCGCGGCATCTCCTCCGAGGCGACGACGCCGACGAGGAACGCGAGGGCGATCCCCATCGGTCGGGCGACCGTCTGAGTGGCGACGAGGACGACGAAGCTCGGCGCCAGCGCTCCGAGGACCGAGATCGTCGGCCCGAGCCATGCGACGGCGACGATGACCCGTCGCCGCCCGATCCGGTCGGCGATGACCGCCGCGGGAAGCGCGAGGATGATGCCGGCGCGAACGATGGCGCCGGCAACACCGATGCCGGTGTCGCTGATGCCGAAGTCGTCGGCGGCGAAGTTGACGGTCTGCGTGAACAGCGTGTTCACGAACGCCGCGCACATCGATGCTGCAGCGAGCAGACCGACCACGAGCACCTGGGTCTCGTCGAGACGGTCGGGTGGGGCCCACCATCCTCGATGGCTGGCGTTGCGGGCGAGCACCCGGCGGACGGGCACGCGGAACAACCACCCGAACCACGGGATGACCAGGCGATACGAGGTCCGTTCGACGAGCTCGTCGCCGTCGACGGTCACGGTGCGCTCGTAGCGCGAGAACGGTCCGTCGTCCTGCTCGAACCGCTCGCTCGCCGGCGAGTCCGTGGCGGTGGCCGCGGCGGTGCCCGTGGTGGTGGGGGCGGAACTGGGGGCGGCCGGTGCGGCGCGTTCGAGGACGAGATCGTCTCTCGGCTCGGACAGTTCGACGCGGCGATCGGCGGTGTTCGGCCATCGACGGATGAGGATGCGCCCGCCTGGCTCCACGGCCGGAGCATACTGGTGGGCCATGATTTCGAACCCCGAGCAACCTGCCGACGAATCCACCATCGTCGTGCGTGGCAATGGTCCGCTCTCGGGCACCGTCGCCGTGCCGGGTGCGAAGAACTCCGTGCTCAAGCTCATGGCAGCGACGCTGCTCACCGACGGAACGTTCGAGATCACGAACGTCCCCGCGATCGCGGACGTCACGATCATGGGGGACCTGCTGGAGGCCATCGGCGTCCGGATCGATCGACCGAGCTCGGATCGCTTGCTGCTGACCGACACCGGCGACCTCACCCCCGTCGCTCCGTACGAGCTCGTCGAGCGGATCCGCGCGTCGATCAACGTCCTCGGTCCGCTCCTGACCCGGTGTGGTCACGTCCGGCTCTCGCTGCCGGGCGGTGACGACTTCGGCGCCCGCCCGATCGACATGCACATCGCCGGGCTCGAAGCGATGGGTGCGACGTTCAAGTTCAGCCACGGCTACGTCGAGGCATTCGCCGATCGGTTGCACGGTGCCGACATCACGTTCGACTTCCCGAGCGTCGGTGCCACCGAGAACCTGCTGACGGCTGCCGTGCTCGCCGACGGACGCACGACGATCGACAACGCCGCTCGCGAGCCCGAGATCACCGATCTGTGTGAGTTCCTCGTCACGATGGGCGCGCAGATCAGCGGGGTCGGCACCTCCACGCTCGTGATCGACGGCGTGGAGCGCGACGCGCTCGTGCCGGTGAAGCACCACACCGTGCCCGACCGCATTCAGGCAGCGACCTATGTCGCCGCCGTCGCGGTGGCGGGTGGCGAGATCGACATCGTCGGTGCTCGCCCGGAACACATGACGATGCTGCTGGAACGATTCGCCGACATGGGGCTCGACATCTCGACGATCGCCGATCGAGACGGCGACAGGATGCGGGTCGTCTCGTCCGAGCGACTGCGTTCGATCGACGTCGCCACGCTGCCCTACCCCGGCATCGCCACGGACTACAAGCCGCTGATCATCACGATGCTGTCGGTCGCCGACGGCGTCGGGATCGTGACCGAGAACCTGTACCCCGGACGTTTCCGGTACGTCGAGGAGCTCCAGCGTCTCGGTGCCGACGTCCGCACGAGTGGCCACCACGCCGTCATCCGCGGCGTGCCGCGGTTGTCGGGAGCACCGGTGCGCGCGCACGACATCCGGGCCGGGGCGGCGATGGTCGTGGCCGGCCTCGCTGCCGAGGGCCAGACCGAGATCACGGGGATCCATCACATCGATCGCGGCTACGACGACCTGGTCGGGCGTCTCGCTGCGGTCGGCGCGCTCATCGAACGTCGCTGAGGACCATCACCGCCGAGGTGCGGGGCCGAGG
>JBAWHL010000520.1:0-2163 GCA_049593815.1 Ilumatobacteraceae bacterium
GGCTGACTCCGTTCACGAGATCGAGCGCAACGTCGATGATCATGTCCTCTTGCCCGCCGACCAGCCCTCGACGGCCGACCTCCACGAGAATCTGGCGGACGTCGACCTCGTAGCGCTGCGACGCTGCTTCAGCATGGCGCAAGAAGCTCGAGTACACCCCGGCATGCCCGAGGGTGAGCGTCTCACGGTCGACCTGCACGGGGCGGTCCTGCGCTGGGCGAACGAGCTCCTCGGCGGCATCCTCCAACGCGAACAGGTCGCAGCCGTGATCCCAGCCGAGTAGGTCGGCGGTGGCGACGAACACCTCGAGTGGTGCGTTGCCGGCGCCTGCACCCATGCCCGCAAGCGAGGCGTCGACGCGCACAGCGCCGCACTCGACAGCGATGACCGAGTTCGCCACACCGAGCGACAGGTTGTGATGAGCGTGGATCCCCATCTCGGTTGCGGGGTCGAGAACGTCGCGGTACGCCATGAAGCGGTCGCGGACCTGATCCATCGTCAACCGGCCACCGGAGTCGACCACGTACACGCAATGCGCTCCGTAGCTCTCCATCAGCTTGGCCTGCTGAGCCAGCGACGCCGGATCGGTCATGTGGCTCATCATCAAGAAGCCAGCCACGTCCATGTCGAGTTCCCTCGCCAGCGAGATGTGCTGCGCGGAGATGTCGGCTTCAGTGCAGTGGGTCGCCACACGGACCGAACGCACGCCGAGCTCATGGGCTCGGCGGAGGTCGGGAGCGGTACCGATGCCCGGCAGCAACAATGTCGCGAGCTTCGCGTGCTCCAGCACATCCGCCGCTTCTTCGAGCCACTCCCAGTCGGTGAACGCTCCGAATCCGTAGTTGAACGACGAGCCAGCCAACCCGTCACCATGGGCCACCTCGATCGAAGCCACCCCAGCAGCATCGAGTGCCTTGGCGATTTCCCGCACCTGCATGAGGGTGTATTTGTGACGGATGGCGTGCATGCCGTCGCGCAACGTGACGTCTTGGATGTACAAGCGTCCCGCCAACACGTTTGCGTCGGGCAGAAGATCTCCCATGATCAGTTCCTTTCCTGAGCGGCGGCGGAATCGTTGACGTGAGCGACGAGCGCTTCGGCGGTCTGTATCGCCGCCGAGGTCATGATGTCGAGGTTCCCGGCGTACTTCGGCAGGTAGTGGGCAGCACCCTCGACTTCCAACAGCACCGTCACCTTGAGCCCGGCGTACTTTCGGTCGAGGCCGGGAATCCGCAATGGCTCGTCAATCGTGATCTCTTCGACCTGCACAGCCTGTTTGAGCCGGTAACCGGGTACGTACTTGGCCACCCGCTCGACCATGTCGTGAATGGCACCGACCACCAACTCCTCGTCGGCGGACGCTGCCAGACAGAACACGGTGTCACGCATGATCAACGGCGGCTCGGCCGGGTTGAGCACGATGATCGCCTTGCCGCGCTCGGCGCCGCCAACCATCTCCAATCCGTTTGCGGTGGTCTCGGTGAACTCGTCGATGTTCGCCCGGGTGCCTGGCCCTGCGGACTTCGATGCAATCGACGCCACGATCTCGGCGTAGTACACGTCGGTGACGCTCTTGACCGCGGCGACGATCGGAATCGTCGCCTGCCCGCCGCAGGTCACCATGTTCACGTTGGTCGCATGCAGATGCTCGTGCAGATTCACCGCCGGCACCACGAACGGACCCATCGCCGCCGGGGTGAGGTCGATCATGCGCTTGCCGAACGGCTCCAACACCGATGCGTTGTGACGGTGCGCGCCCGCCGATGTCGCGTCGAAGACGATGTCGATCTCGTCGAGCACGTCCATCTTCATCAGGCCATCGACACCATCGTGGGTCGTTGCCACGTTCATTCGCTCGGCGCGGGCAAGGCCGTCCGAATCCGGGTCGATGCCGACCATTGCCCCCATCTCCAGTGTTTCGGACAACCGCAGCACCTTGATCATGAGATCGGTGCCGATGTTGCCGGAACCGATGATCGCCACCTTTGACTTGGACATCTCAGCTCTCCTCCTGCGTTGCCGCGAACGTCGTCGACACCGTGCCGACACCAGTGATTCGGGCGTCGACGACGTCACCTGGAGACACCGCCGCCATGGGGCCGAGCGCACCGGTCAGCACCACGCCCCCGGCTCGCAATGGGGTACCGGCTTGCGACATCGTGT
>JBAWHL010000521.1:0-4694 GCA_049593815.1 Ilumatobacteraceae bacterium
ACGAGTTCGAGCGGTGTCGCGCCGTCGGCGACTCGACGCTGGAACCAGTTCGATCCGTCGAGCGCCTCGTTCAGACGACGACTGGCGCGGTCGAGTTGCTCGACGTACTGCTCGTCCGCGGCGAGTGCGGCCCAGCAGGCCGGTGAGGTGCGCCGGACGAGGTCGGTCGGGTGCTGCCCCGTGTCGCGCCAAGCCCGGGCGTCAGGGGTGCCGTCGAGTCGATCGAACAGCCGGGCCAGCTGGCGGTCCCAGGCCCAATGGAGGTTCGCGGCCAGCGACTCGATGGAACGGAGCGAGTCGGGCACGCTGCTGACGACGGTGAACTGATGAACGGGTTGCATCGTCGCGCGACGCTACCCACGACACCGGGGACTCGGCGCCGGACCGCACTCGGTTCACGCACTCGTCACCTGAACGATGCCGTGCCCCGGCCTGCGGCCCGTACATCGTCGTACACGTCGGCGGTCGCTCGAGCGATCGCGCCCCAGGCGTACTTCTGTTCGACGAGGTCCTTCGCGTTGGCGACGAGGATCGTCGCCAGTTCGTGATTCGTGAGCACTTGCGCGATGGCCTCGGCGAGGTCCTCGGGGTTCCCGGGCTCGAACGTGACCCCCGCGTCAGTCCCCGCGACGAGTTCGGCGAGGCCACCGGTGCGAGCCACGATCAGTGGGGCACCTGCAGCGAGGGCCTCGAGCGCCACGATGCCGAATGGTTCGTACAGCGACGGGATGACGACACAGCCGGCACGGTGGACGAGTGTGCGCAGCTCGGCGTCCTTGAGGAAGCCGGGGAGGTCGATGATGTCGCTGACGCCCTCGACGTCGATCTGCGTCTGGAGCTCGGGCAGATAGCTGCCGCGGCCGGCGATCGCCCCGTGGACGTCGGGAACCCGACCCCGGAGTTCGCTCATCGCTCGGGCGAGGACCTGGAAGCCCTTCTCGTACTGGACGCGTCCCCACGACACCACGAGCGGCGGCCGCGGCGACGTCGGAGCGATCAGGCCGCCGGCGGGACGCCACAGGTCGGGGTCGATGCCGTTGGGAATGTGCACCACGTGTTCGGCCGCCAGCTCGAAGCCGGTGACGAGCTGCTCGACGATGAACCGGGTGGGGGAGATGAGGCGGTCGGCTTGGAACGCCAACCACCATTCGATCGAATTGATGTCGGTCGGAGCGCCGAGCGGCAACTGGCCGCCGTGGCGCACCCGCTCGGTCCCGTGCATCGTCAGGACGAACGGGACGTCGTACTGCGACGCCAGCGAGTCGGCCGCCCAGCCGAGCCCCCAGTCGTGGCCGTGGACGACGTCGGGGCGCCATCCCTCGAGTTCCCCCTCGAAACGTGACCCGGCCTTGACGACGGCGTGGTTCGCCGACGCCACGCGGGTCACCACCTCCGATGGAGGGAGCCAGGGAAGATCGGTCAGCGCCCGGACGACCCGGACACCGACCGGCGGGTTCGCGCTGAGTTCGGCGTGGCCTTCGGCGACGGTCAGCACGACGACGTCGTGGCCGGCCCGCGCCAACGCCGCGCTCAGACCCGCGACGTGAGCGGCGATTCCCCCTGTTGATCGGGGTGGAAAGGCCCACGAGAGCATCAACACGCGCACGGCCGCGCACCCTAGCTCCGCGGACGCCCTACCCTGGTGAGCGATGGCCAACGTCGCCCGCCCGATCGGGGATCTCGATCTCCACCTGTTCGGGGAGGGCACCCACCGGCGTCTCTGGGAACTCCTCGGTCCGCAGCCCTTGAACGTCGACGCGGACGGCGTGGCCAGTGCCGTCCGGTTCGCCGTCTGGGCTCCGAACGCGGTGGACGTGAGCGTCGTCGGTGACTGGAACGACTGGTCGCCGGAACCGCTGGCGATGGTCGTGTCGACCGATGCGACCGGCATCTGGTCGGGCGTCGCCCCGGCCGCCCGCTCGGGGCATCGCTACAAGTTCGAGATCCGCACGGCCGACGGGCGTGTGCTGCGCAAGGCCGATCCCATGGCGAGGATGGCCGAGGCTCCGCCGAGCGACGCGAGCGTGGTGCCGTTCTCCGTCGAACACGACTGGTCCGACGACGACTGGATGCGCGACCGTCACCAGGTCATCGACGGAGACGCCCCCTTGCGGATCTACGAGGTCCACCTGGAATCGTGGCGACGAGACGTCGACACGTGGGATGCGTTCGCCGACGAGTTGGGCGATTACGTCGTCGACCTGGGGTTCACCCACGTCGAGCTGATGCCGATCGCCGAGCACCCGTTCGGCGGCTCCTGGGGCTACCAGGTGTCTGGCTACTACGCGCCGACGGCACGGTTCGGTGACGCCGCCGGTCTGCGACGGTTCGTCGACGCCATGCATCGTCGTGGGCTCGGCGTGATCGTCGACTGGGTTCCCGCCCACTTCCCACGCGACGACTGGAGCTTGGCGCGCTTCGATGGCACACCGCTCTACGAGCACCCAGACCCGCGCCGCGGCGAGCACCCCGACTGGGGCACGTATGTCTTCGACTACGGCCGCAACGAGGTCAGGAACTTCCTCGTGGCGAATGCGCTGTACTGGCTCGACGAGTTCCACATCGATGGTCTGCGTGTCGACGCGGTCGCGTCGATGCTGTACCTCGACTACTCCCGTGGCGAGGGACAGTGGGCGCCGAACGAGTACGGCGGACGCGAGCACCTCGAAGCGCTGGCGTTCATCCGCGAGACGACCTCGGTGGTCGGCGAGGAGTTCCCGGACGCGCTCGTGATCGCCGAGGAATCGACCGCATGGCCGGGTGTCACGAGTCCGACCGCCAGCGGCGGACTCGGATTCAGCCACAAGTGGAACCTGGGCTGGATGCACGACACGCTGGACTTCCTCGGCAACGAACCGGTCCACCGGCAGTACCACCACGACGAGATGACGTTCGCGCTGCTGTACGCCTACGACGAGCGATTCGTGCTCCCGCTGAGCCACGACGAGGTCGTCCATGGGAAGGGCAGCCTGCTGACCAAGATGGGCGGGGACGACTGGCAGCGCTTCGCCGCGCTACGAGCGCTCTACGCATGGCAGTGGTCGATGCCGGGCTCGTCGCTGATGTTCATGGGCTCCGAGCTCGCTCCGTGGCAGGAGTGGAATCACAACACGGAACTGCCATGGCACCTCCGCGAGCACGCGGCCCATCGTGGCGTGTTCGATCTCGTCCGTTCCTTGAACCGTGTCGCCGAGGCGTGCCCCGCGTTGTGGCGTCGCGACCGGGAGCCCGCCGGATTCCAGTGGCTCGACGCCGACGACGCGGCGCACAGCATGTTCGCTTTCCTGCGATGGGACACCGATGGCGGCGCCGCCGTCGCATGCATCGCGAACTTCACACCGGTACCGCGAGCCGGCTACCGCGTCGGTCTGCCGTGGGGCGGCGAGTGGCAGGTCGTCGTCGACACCGACGACGTCGCGTGGTGGGGAAGCGGTCATCGCGGCGAGGGCAACGCGGTCGTCGGCTCCGATGTCCCATGGCAGGGCCAGACGTCATCGGCATTCGTCGACGTGCCGCCGATGTCGATGCTGTGGCTCGCGGCGAACTCTCCCGGCTGACGTTCGGGTCAGCCCGACGTCGCGGTCAGGCTTCGACGAGTTGCTGGAGCCCTCGCAGGTTGCGACGCCAGATCGGGCCGAGCACGACCTTGCCACCGATCGTGGCGCCGAGTCGACCACCGAGATACCAGGGGAACTCGAGCTGCTCCGACCAGGTGAAACGCGATCGAGGTGCTCCGTCGCCTCGTCCGCCGAGATCGTCGATGGTGAACACGCCCGTGCCGGTCACGAGACCGACGTGGCGAACGCCCATGCGGCCCTGGCCAGAATCGGGATCGTCGGTGACCGGCTGCCATTCGGTGATCTCCATCCGATCGACGAGGCGGATCGGTCCGATCTTCGTGTCGCACAGAAACGACGTGCCGACGCCACGGGTCTGGTTGGTCTCGAAGCGGATCGCAACGGCGTCGGTCATCCAGTCGACGTGGCGCTCGATCGGTTCGACGACCTCCCACACGGACCGGGCGGACGCGGCGAGCTCGATCGAGACCGTGACGTCGTTCATGAGGGCAGCGTCACGCTGAGGGCGTGACGGTGGTGGGTCACGCCGACGCGGCGACCGAGCGGAGTGCATCGCACGCCTGCTCGGGCGGCACGATGTTGATCATCACACCGGTACCGCGTTCGAAGCCGGCCTGGGTGACGAGGTTCGGCCACACGTGGGCGTGCCAGTGGTACTGGCCGGTGTGCTGGTGCGGAGCGGTGTGGAAACCGAGGTTGAAGGCGACGTCGCCGAGCGCCGCGGTGAGGTGGCCGAGCGCGTCGCGCAGCGCGATGCCGACCGCGGCGAGGCTCTCCTCGGATGCATCCTGCAGGTGCGGCTCGTGGTCGCGCGGCACGATCAGCAACTCGTAGGGGGTGCCGCTCCAGTACGGGCAGACGACCGCCACGTCGTCGTTGGCGAAGATCACTCGTTCGTCCGCAGCGAGCTCTGCTTCGACGGTGGTGCACAACACGCACCCGCCGGCGAATCGAGCGAAGGCCCGCTCCTCGTCGAGGATCTCGCCCGGCACGAAGGGCAGCCCGAGGATCTGGCCGTGCGGGTGCGCGATCGACGCGCCGGCCTCGCGGCCGTGGTTGACGATGGCCTGGGTGTACCGGATCTGGGGTGTCGACGCATGGTTGAGGAACCGGTCG
>JBAWHL010000522.1:0-11607 GCA_049593815.1 Ilumatobacteraceae bacterium
CTCGCCGACGGAGCACGCGGCGACAACGACGGCGCTGCCAACGGCACGATCACCGACCCCGGCGGGCCGGTCGTGGTGCTCGCGCCGACGCCGCCGACCGACACACCGCCGCCGGTCACACCGGTGACGCCGGTGGCGCCCACCATCCCGCCGACGCCGTCAGCGCCGGTGACCCCGATCGTCGCGAGCCCCGACACCGCGACGCTGCCGCAAACCGGTACGTCGACCCTGACCCCGATCGCCGTCGCACTGTTGCTGTTCGTTCTCGGTGTCGTCGCTGTCGGAGTCGGGAGGGTGCCAAGGGATCGTGGGCGTCACCGCCTCCGATGAGCGATCAGCGCCGCGTCGGGATCGGGAGCATCCCGAGGACAGGGTGACCAGCGGGTGGCGCAGGATGCCTGTGCCACGACGGTCCTAGACTCGGCCGATGCTCGTTGGCGGCAGGGAAGTGGCGACCACCAGCAGATCGGCCGACGTGTGCCCCGCCGCAGAGGTGAGGTTGCTCGGGGTTCCGTCCGTTCGAGGCGTGAGCGGTGTCGAGATCCCGATCACGCGACCGCAGGTGCAGCTCGTCCTGACGCGGCTGCTCTGGGATCGCCAGTCGATTTCCGTCGACGCGATCGCCGAGTTGCTGTGGGGCGATGTGGTGCTGCCGGAGCACTGGCGAGGCGCTGTTCGCGGCGTGCTCTCGAAGGTCCGTGGGGCGTTCGTGGCTGCGGGGATCGAGGCTCGGATTCGGGTGGCAGCCGATGGCCGGGTGAGCGTCGAGTTGCCGGATGACGTCGTGGTCGATGTCCATCGAGCCCGGATGGCACTCGATGGCGCCGAACGCGAGATCGAAGAGGATCGGCCGGACCGGGCAGCATCGCTGTTGGAGGGCTGGTTCGAGCGTCTCGACCAACCGTTCCTGCCCGCCAGCGACACAGACTGGGCGTCTGCGGCGATCGACGAGGTCGAAGGACTGGCTCGGCGGGCCCTCGCACTGCGGGCCCGCACGGATCTGGTCCTCGGCCGGAACGTCGGCACGGAGGCGCTGCTGCGCACGTGGGTGGTTGCGCATCCCCTCGACGAGGTGATGCACCACCGACTGATCGAGGCGTTGGTCGCGCTCGGCCGGCGCGCCGAGGCGCGAACAGCACTGGATCGACTGGATCGAATTCTCGATGTCGAGTTGGGCATCGGCCCGGCCGAAGCCACGCGGGCCCTCCTCGGCGAGGTCGACGCGCTCGTCGCACGTGGCGAGCAACGGCCGGCTGCCATTGCTGTGCCGGACCCTCGGCCGCCCGCGCCGGTCGTGGCGCCTGGGCCTCTCCTCGGTCGGGTCGCCGAGACCACGCACCTACAAGCAGCGTGGGAGGCCGTCGTCGAGCAGCGCCGTCCACAGATGGTCTTGTTGCGGGGGACCTCGGGCATCGGCAAGACGCGTCTGGCGCTGGAACTCGCAACGGCCGTGTCCGCCCAGGGCCATCGGACGATGCTGTGCCAGTGCGTCCCCGGCGCATCGATGCCGTTCGAGCCGCTCGCCTCCACCATCTTGCACCTCGACGGTCATGCTCCGTCGGCGGAGTCGGTCCGGGCATCCACGGCCTCGTTGGCCGGCGAGCCGAGCGAGTCGAAGGTCGCCCGTCTCCGACTGTTCGAATCGGTCGTCGAGATCCTGAACGGTCACCTGACCGAGCCGTCGGTGCTGGTGCTCGATGACCTGCAATGGATCGACAGTGACGCCTTGGTGCTGCTCGAGCATCTCCTCACCGCGACCGAGGTTCCGCTGCTGGTCGTCGCGACCGGCAGAGAACTCCCCGACGTCGTCCACGAGGTACTGGCTCGTCTCGCTCGCCGACTCGTCGTACGCAGCAGTGTCATCACTGCGCTGTCGGCGGACGAGCTGACCCCGTTGTTCGCGGCCTTGGACGAATCGGAGCGGCACCGCGCCGCGGTTGCGCTGCATCGCCACACCGGGGGGCACCCGTTCTACATCGCCGAGATCGTTGCCGCTGCACGACGCAGCGGGGGTGACATCGATGTGGAGGCGGTCCCCGACGCCGTTCGCGAGTGGATCGGTCACCGGATCGACGCGCTTCCACGTCACCTTCGCGCTCGACTCGAGCTCGCAGCGGTCATCGGGCCAGGCGTGCGTGCCGTCGATCTGGCAGCGTGTTCGAACGTCCTGCTCGACGTGCTGCTCGACGAACTCGATGAACTCGTGGAGTTCGGACTGCTGATCGATGGCGACGAGCCCGGCCGGTTCTCGCTGCCCCACCAGATCATCCAGGACGTGGTGTACGAACGGCTCGGCGCATCGCGTCGCTCGCGGTTGCACCTCGCTGTTGCCGAGGGACTGGTCGCCGCGAATCCGGCCGTCAATGCTGCGGTGGTGGCGGATCACTACCTGGCAGCAGGTCCGCCGCACACGGAGTCAGCGATCCGATTGTTGTCGCAGGCAGCGGACGAGGCGTACTCGCAAGGTGCATGGGCTGTTGCGGCCGAGCGTCGGCGGGCGGTCCTGGCCGTGGTTGAAGCGCCCGAGGCGCGCGCTGCGTCACTCATCGGACTCGCGAAGGCGCTCCACCTGCAGGGCGACCAGCTGCTGGCGGACACCGTCTTGGAGGAAGCCATCGGGGTCGCCCGCAAGCACGGACTCTCCTTGTCGTTGGCCGAGGCCGTGCTGGCACGGGCGGGACGGTCCGGTCGCGGTGCAGGAAACCACGACGACGCGACGCAGATCGCGTTGCTCGAGGAGGCGTTGGACGCGCTGGAGGTCGATGCCGCCGCTGATCCGTCACCGGCGGATACGAACGAGCGTCGTCGCCGCGACTCACTGCACTGTCGCGTCGAGATCGAATTGGCCGTCGCTCTGTCACTGTGGGCGCCCATCGGTCGTCGGGCCGCGCTGGTGCACGACGCGTTGGACCGATCTCGGCGGATCCAACCGCCGGATCGCGATCTACGGGCGCAGATCGAACTCGGGGCGAACACCGTCCGTTTCGGTCCGGCACAGGTCCACGACCGACTCGCCGCCGAAGCGGATGTGCTCGCCATCGCGCTCGGTGATCGCAGCCTCGACACCACACTCACCGCATTGATCTACCGGTATGAGGACTTGTTGTCGGTCGGCCGGCGAGATGAGGCGCGCCCGCATCTCGACGCGGCGATCGCTCTCGCTGATCGATTCAACCACCCGTACTGGGGTTGGGCGGCTGCCACCTGGTCGGCGTTGGACGCCGTGGTCGTCGGCGACCTCGAGTGGGCCGAAGCGCTCGCGACCGCTGCAGCTGAGCGGCCGCACACCGACTCCGGCGGGGTGCTCGCATGCCTCGGCGTCAACCTGGTCAACGTACGCCTGTTCCAGGGTCGGTCCGGCGAGGTGCTCGACCTGCTCGCAACGGCGGCAGATGCCCACCCGGAGGTTCCCTGCTACCGGGCGGTGCTCGCCTTGTGCGCCGCCGAAGCCGATGAGATGAGGCGCGCCCGGGCGGCCTACGAGTCGTTTCGTCGGAGCAGATTCGAAGTGATTCCACACGACACGAACAGGTTGCTCACCTTGGCCGTGTTGGCCGACGTGACGGTCGCCGTCGGCGATGTGGCGGCCGCGAGCGACCTCTGGGGCCTGCTCGAGCCCTATCGACACGAGCACGCCGTCCTCAACTGTTACGGCGGCGGCGGGGCCTACTGGGGGCCGGTCGCCGGCCCACTCGCCGGGCTCGCCACGCTGACCGGTCTCGACGAGGAGGCGGCGGTGCTCGCCGAGCAAGCCCGTCGAGCGGCGTCCGCTGTCGGCAGCCCGCTCGTCCTCGCTCGACTCGCCGCCACCTCGCCCAGTGCTGCTCGCGATGCTGGAACGGCCGGACGCTCGGCCTCGTGACCGTCCTTGTGCTGATCGTAGATTCGCTCCATGGATTTCGACATCGAAGTGTCACGGGACATCCGGCATCCCCAGCGGCGGTGTTCGCCGCGTTGATCGACATCACCCGCATGGGCGAGTGGTCCCCCGAGACGCACATTGCCGAGTGGAACGACGGGTTCGACGAGGCAGCAGTCGGTGCTGAGTTCACCGGCCACAATCGCAATGGCGACTACGAGTGGAGCACCGTGGCCGAGATCGTCGACCTGGTGCCCGACCAACGCTTCTTCTTCGACTGCAAGGTCGGCGACTTCGTGTTCGCGAAGTGGGGGTACGCGAGCGAGCCGACCAGCGTGGGCTGTCGCGTCACCGAATTCAGCCAGGATCTTCGTCCCGAGCAGATCAAGCCCAGCACCGTGTCGATCTCGGGCGTCGAGGACCGACTCACCCACAACCGCGCCGGCATGGAAGCAACCCTGGCCCGACTCGCTTCTGCCCTTGAGTGATCAGTCGCCCGGCCGCGCTGCGCTCGTCGGTCGCATGCGGCTTCTCTGCGGAATGTGTCTCGACGGGTGAGACACATTCCGCAAAGAGGTGTGCGCCTCCCTCACGAACAGCGCCGTCAGGACAGGGCGCCGAGGAACATCGCCGTTTCCTCGGCGATCGAGGCAGGGACGCTGTAGCCCTCCTGGTTGGTCACGGTGTCCCAGTTGGCAGCGAGGTCCTCGGGCGTGAGGCCGGCGGTGTTGGTGTAGCCCGGGGCCTCGGCGATGAACACCTCGGCCACGCGGCCACCACCGACGGAGAACACGCGGCCGGTCGCGTCGCAGGACTCGTGCGCGAGGTACGTGACCAACGGCGACACCAGTTCGGGGTTCAGCTTGTCGCCGAGACCGCCGAGGAGGTCCTCGGTCATCCGGGTCTTCGCGAGCGGAGCGATGGCGTTGGCCTTGATGTTGAACTTGGCGCCCTCGACGGCGAGCACGTTGGTGAAGCCGACGAGGCCCATCTTGGCTGCGCCGTAGTTGGCCTGGCCGAAGTTGCCGAAGATGCCGGCAGCGGACGACGTGGACACGATGCGGCCGTAGCCCTGCTCGCGCATGATCTTCCACGCAGGCTGCGTGACGTTGAACGCGCCACGCAGGTGGACGTCGATCACCGGGTCGAACAGGGCGGCATCCATGTTGTGGAACGACTTGTCGCGCAGAATGCCCGCGTTGTTGATGACGATGTCGACCTTGCCGAATGCATCGACGGCGCTCTGCACGATTGCGGCGCCGCCCTCGGGTGTGGCGACGGAATCGGTGTTGGCGACGGCTTCGCCACCGGCGGCCTGGATCTCGTCGACGACGATCTGGGCGGCACCCTTGTCGCTCCCGGTGCCGTCGACCGAGCCGCCGAGGTCGTTCACCACGATGAGCGCACCGCGCTTGGCCATCATCAGCGCGTGCTGCCGTCCGAGGCCGCCACCGGCGCCCGTGATGATCGCAACCTTGCCGTCGAATCCGAGATCTGTCATGCCCCGAACGCTAATGGCGGAATCGGTTGACGAGGAAAACGGGGTGGGCGACGACGTCGGTGTCTGCGCCGCCGTCAGAACCGGTCGAAGCCGCCCTCGGAGTTGAGGACCTGACCTCGGATCCACGCGCCCTGGTCGGACACGAGGAACGCGACCAGGTTGGCGACGTCATCGGGCGTGCCCCAGCGACCGTCGGGGAACCGGGACGCGATCGCATCCCGGAAGTCGCCGGTGGCGTACCCGGTGTCGACCGGGCCGGGGTTGATGCAGTTGGCGACGATGCGCGAGGCGGCCAGCGCGTGGTCGATCGAACGGGTCATCTGGTGCAACGCCCCCTTCGAGACGGCGTAGGCGATCTCGTCGTCCATCGGAGCCTCGTTCTGCCCGCTGGTGAACCAGATCATGCGGCCGGTCGGTGGTTCGGCCGCCGGGGCCGCATCGTGTCGTGCAGCGAACCGCTGTGCGAGGAGGATCATGCTGCGCACGTTGGCGGCCCAGCAACGGTCGAGCTCGGCCGCATCGACGTCGGCGAGCGAATCGTGGGACGAGCGGGCGTGGGTGGCGACGAGGATGTCGAGGCGTCCGTGCGCGTCGCGTACCTCGTCGATCAGCCGGGCGGGAACATCGGGGTCCGCGAGATCGTGGCGGCCGACAGGGAACGGCAGGTCGGTGACGGGGTCCTCGCCCCACGGCATCTCGGCGTCGTGCGCCGGCCAGCCGGTCGCGTGCACCGTCGCTCCCATCTCGTGCAGCCGCATCGCGACCGGCGCAGCGATCCCGATCGTGCGCGACACCCCGGTGACCAGGGCGACGCGTCCAGTGAGTGGTGCAGTGATCGTCATGTCGATGGATCCTTCCATTTCTTCTCCGTGTTCGCCCGATGTGTGTTCGATGTCGTCAGTGCCGCACCCATGCCGGACGGAGGGTGTCGGCGAATCCAGGCGCGAGCCGGTTGGGCAACACCGGTGGCGTTCGGCGCCGGATCGTCAAGACCGATGCGTCGACCGACGGGCGTGGGCGAAAGCTCGAACGGCTCACCTTCATGCCGACCGAGAACTCCCACCAGGGGGCCCATGCCGCGGTCCGCAGCGCGACCGGTGGCGTCGCGGCGTGCTTGCGAACGACATCGTGCTGCAGGATCAGATCGGCGCGTGACGGACCGCGCTCGGGCTCGTCCAGGAGCAGGGACAGCAGGTCGGTCGTCATGCCGAACGGCGGATTCGCCACGACCCGGTACGGCCGCGCCGGAAGCCGAAGTCGTCGGATGTCGGTGCCGATCACGCGCACGTTCGGGTCGCGGCTGGTCACGGCGCGAAGCCGGGCCACCCACGCCGGGTCGGTCTCCACGGCCCAGATCTCGGCGCCCGTTCGAGAGAGCACGGTCGTCAGCGCACCGGCACCTGCGCCGACGTCGACCACCAGATCTCCGGGCGCGACACCGAGCCCGTCGACGAACCGTGCGACCAGTTCGGGGTCAGCGAGGAAGTTCTGACCGAGTGAGCGACGCCGTCGGTCGCGTTCGGTCCTGGCGTGCCGCTCGGACACGGGCCGTCACCATGGTGATCATCATCTCGATGACCGTACCGAAGGCGGCGTCGCCGATCGCGCTCCATTTCGCCGCGGATGGGTGGGTGACGCCGGGGTGGAACTGGCAGACTCGGCGAATGTTGCATCGCGTGTCCAGGCCCCTCACCACCATGCGCCGTCCGATGTCGATCGGGACGGCCGCTGCCGCGCTCGGTGCGTTGGCGTTGCTCGCTGGCTGCGGGGGAAGCGCGGCCAAGAGCGGTGAGACCGTGATCGAGGAGAAGCTGGCCGAGGACATCGGCCTCGGTGATCTCGATGCCGAGTGCACCGAACCCGATGGTCTGCGCGAAGGCGAGACGTTCACCTGCGAGGCGACGACCGAGGACGGGACGGAGATCTTCTTCCTGGGCACGATGACCTCCGACGACGAATTCGACATCATCACGACCAACCTCCTGAGCGCCAGCGACGTCGATGCGATTCGGACCGAGGGTGCCCGTGTGCTCACCCCGGAGGCAGGCGTCGAACTGTCCGCCGACGACATCCAGTGTCCCGACGAGGTGGTCGTGCTCGACGACACGGGCGACTTCGAGTGTGAGATCACCGACCCGACGAATGGTGCGGTCTTCGAGTTGGTCATCAGCACCGGCGGGATCACCCCCGGTGAAGGCGTCAACGAGCTGTACTTCCAGGTCGGCGACGAGAAGAGCTGAACGTCGCAGGCGTCAGTCGGCGCGAGCGATCCGCAACGGTGTGTCGCTGCTGACGATGATCTCCTGCTCGCCGGACAGCACCGGAACGCCCGCACCCTCGACGACCGTCACGGTCAGACCGTCGGGGTCGAGATCGACACGCAGCAGCGATCCGTGCCTGGTGAGGTGGAACGAGATGCCGTCCCAGATGCGCGGCAGACGCGGCGTGAACTCGAGATGGTCGCCGTGCTCGACCATGCCCGCGAACCCGTAGACGATCCCCGCCCACACGCCGCCGGCCGACGCGACGTGGACGCCGTCGGCGGTGTTCTGGTGCGAGTCACACAGGTCGAGGTACAGCGCACGCTGGAAGTACTCGACCGCCAGTTCCTGGTAGCCGACCTCCGCAGCGACGACGGCCTGGACGCATGACGACAGCGACGAGTCCCCGGTGGTGATCGGGTCGTAGTAGTCGAAGTTGCGACGCTTCTGGTCGATCGGGAAGTGCTCCGAGCGCAGGTACATCGCGAGGACGACGTCGGCCTGCTTCAGCACCTGGTGTCGATAGATGACCAGCGGGTGATAGTGCAGCAGCAACGGGAAGTCGCCGGCGGTGGTGTTCTCCCATTCCCATGGTTCGAGGTCGAGGAATTCCGAGTCCTGCGGATTGATGCCGAGCTCCTCGTCGAACGGGAGGTACATCGCATCGGCAGCGGCATCCCACGCTTCGAGCTCGTCGAGGTCGAGGCCGGTCGCACGTCCGAGGTCGGCGAACGCCTCGGGGTTCCAGTTCGCCAGGAATCGCACGGTCCGGGCGGCGTAGCGCAAATTGAAGCGAGCCATCACGTTCGTGTAGAAGTTGTCGTTGACGACCGTCGTGTACTCGTCGGGGCCCGTCACACGGTGGATGTGGAACGTCCGGTTTCCGTTGGTCGAGTAAAACCCGAGGTCGACCCACAGCCGAGCCGTCTCCACCAGGATCTCGGCGCCCTCGTGCGACAGGAAGTCGATGTCGCCGGACGCCTCCAGATAGCGCCGCAGGGCCATGACGATGGCGGCATTGATGTGGTACTGCGCCGTGCCCGCTGCGTAGTACGCCGAGGCCTCCTCGCCGTTGATCGTCCGCCATGGGTACAGGGCGCCGACCTGGCTCATCTCGTGTGCTCGTTCGCGGGCCGCGTCGAGCATCTTCCATCGGAACCGGATGATCTTTCGGGCCGCCTCGGGTGTCGTGTACGACAGGAACGGT
Source organism: Ilumatobacteraceae bacterium (assembly GCA_049593815.1). Lineage (GTDB taxonomy): Bacteria > Actinomycetota > Acidimicrobiia > Acidimicrobiales > Ilumatobacteraceae > Sva-07. The sequence continues at coordinate 8,829 of JBAWHL010000522.1, forward strand.
GCCACGTACACCTCGGTGTCCCAGAAGTAGTGACCGTCGTACCCGCCGCCGGTCACTCCCTTGGCGGGGATGCCCTGTTCGTGCGTGCGCGCCGACGCCTGCGCGAGTTGGTAGAGGTTCCACCGCAGCGCCTGCTGGGCCTGGTCGTCGCCGCGCAGCTCGATGTCGGAACGGCCCCAGAAGTCGTCGAGCCAGACGCGTTGTTCCACGAGGAGTTGCTCGACGCCGTCGTCCTCGGCGCGTTGCAGCGTGCGCGAACACCGGTCGGCGAGCTCCTGCGCGGGGACCCCATTGGACGAGTGATACGACACGAGCTTGGTGATCCGGATCGGATCGCCGGGTGTCGCCCGAACGGCGAAGACCGTCTTCGCGAGGTCGGCGTCGACATCGGTGGTCGTCTCGACCTGGCACGAGGTCTCGATGTGGTGGCGGACACCGCAGGCGAGCGTCATCTTGCTGTTGGCGCAGCGATAACCGAGCACGATCTCGTTGTCGTTCTCCCGCTGGATGCGCGGCACCAGCACCCGGTCCTTGAACTTGCGCGAGCGTCGCGGATCGGTCCCCTCGCCGAGTGCCGCGGCACGCACGTGATATTCGTCCTCGCCGTCCTGGCGGTTCATCAACTGTGAGGAGATGACCACGGGTGCGGCGTCGTCGAGCAGCGTCACCTCGAAGGTCATGATCGCCAGGTGGCGGTGGACGAAGCTGACGACGCGCTGCGAGGTCACCCGGACGCGCTTGCCGGCGGGGGTCCGCCAGACGAAGTCGCGGGTCAACACGCCGTTGCGGAAGTCGATGGCCCGCTCGTACCCGTCGAAGTCTGCGGTCGCGAGCAGCAGCGGTTCGTCGTCGACGTAGAGCTTGATCAACTTGGCGTCGGGGACGTTGACGATGGTCTGCCCGGTCTTGGCGAATCCGAAGGCGTCCTCGGCATGCATGATCGGCCAGGTCTCGTGGAAACCGTTGAGGAACGTCCCGTGGCTGTGTGCCTCGCGGCCCTCCTCGGGGTTCGCCCGCATCCCGAGGTAGCCGTTGCCGAGCGCGAACAGGGTTTCGGTCGTGCCCAGATCGTCGTTCGAGTACGAGCGCTCGACGAGCCTCCACGGTTCGGCGGGGAACCGGTGCTGCGGGAGGCCCGTGGGCGGCGGGAGGTGGTTCACGTGGTCATCCGATCGGGTCGCGGTCGGGAAGCAGTTCGACGAGGTCACTCACGACGAAGCTGGCGCCGTGCGCGAGGAGTTCGTCGGGGCCGGCGCCGCGATCGACGCCGATCACCACCCCGAATGCGCCAGCCGCACCTGCGGCGACACCGCTGACGGCATCCTCGACGACCACGCTCCGCTGGGGTGAGATGCCGAGGCGCTGTGCCGCGTACAGGTACATGTCGGGTGCCGGCTTGCCCGCGATCGAGTGCTCGACTGCGGTGACACCGTCGACCACGACCTCGAAACGATCGCCCAACCCCGCAGCTTCGAGGACGCCACGCGCGTTCTTCGACGACGACACGATCGCACTCGGAATGCCGTGGCGCTCGAGCAGTTCGAGGGTGTCCGCTGACGCCGGGAACGGCGCGATGCCGTCTCGCTCGAGAATCTCGTTGAACAGCGAGTTCTTCCGATTGCCGAGGGCACACACCGTGTCGTTCCCCGGTGCATCGGTGGGGGACCCCTCGGGAAGCTCGATGGAGCGCGACGCGAGGAACGACCGGACGCCGTCGTAGCGCGGCTTGCCGTCGATGTACCGCAGGTAGTCGGCCTCGCTGTAGTCGTGGGCAGCGAAGAGTTCGCCCCACGCATGCTCGTGGATCTCCGCCGTTGGTGTGATGACGCCGTCGAGGTCGAACAGGACGCCCTCTGCGTCGGTCCACACGAAGCCCGCCACGGTGCCGATCACCCGGCCCAGGTTAGACAGCGCCGTCGGTGATGGCGTCCGACCGGAGTCGCTTGTAGTCGAGCTTGCCGTTCGCGGCCCGCCCGACCGACGGCACCGACATGATCCGCTTCGGTGCCTTGTATGCCGCCAGCCGTGACTTCACGTGTGCGATGAGCGCGGCCGAGTCGATCGTCTCGCCGAGATGTGGTTCCACGAGCGCCGTGATGGCCTCGCCCCACTTCTCGTCGGGCACGCCGACGACGGCGGCGTCCGCGACGGTCGGGTGCAACTTGAGACACTCCTCGACCTCCTCGGGGTACACCTTCTCGCCACCGGTGTTGATGCACTGGCTGCCGCGTCCGAGCAGGGTGACCGAGCCGTCGGCCTCGACCGTCGCGTAGTCGCCCGGGATCGAGTACCGCTGCCCGTCGATGACCACGAACGTCTGCGCCGACTTGGCCTCGTCCTTGTAGTAGCCGATCGGCGTCCGGCCGGGCAGGGCGACGCGCCCGAGTTCACCCGAGCCGGGAACGACGTCGCGGCCGTCGTCGGTGACGACGCGAGTGGTCGGTCCGAGCACGAACTTGGCGGTCTCTCCACTGGACTCCGAGGTGGTCGTGTTCGTCGCCATGCCGATCGCTTCGCTGGAACCGAGCGAGTCGACCATGATCAGTCGCTCGTTGTGGCGCAGCAGGCCGGCCTTGGTCTCCTTCGACCACATGACCCCCGACGACACGATCACCCGCAGCGTCGAGATGTCCCAACGGTCGGGTTCCGCGTCGAGCGCTCGCAGGATCGGCTTGGCGAACGCGTCGCCGACGATCGACGTCGAGTTGATGCCGTACATCTGCACGTGGTCGAGGAACTCCTCGGCGGTGAAGTGCCGGCCCTCCATCGTGGTGATCGA
>JBAWHL010000523.1:0-2890 GCA_049593815.1 Ilumatobacteraceae bacterium
CTCTTCGCCCGCACGGTCTGACCATGTGACGAATGGTGCCTGGCACCATTTGTCACATCGGCGGCACGGCTCAGAAGTAGATGATCGACTCGGCGTTGGCTTCGGCCTGGTCGAGGTCGTCGGTGTAGGCGCCGGTCGACAGGTACTTCCAGCCGCCGTCGCAGACGATGAACACGATCGTCCCCTCGTCGATTTCCGAGGCCACCTTGGCGGCACCGGCGAGTGCGGCACCAGCGGAGATGCCGGCGAACACACCGCACTCGTTGACGAGGCGGCGGGTCCACTCGATCGACTCACGGGGGCGCACGACCCGCTTGCGGTCGAGGATCTCCGAGCCGTGCCAATTCTCGAACACGGGCGGGATGTAGCCCTCGCCGATGTTCCGGAGTCCTTCGACTCGCTCACCGAGCGGCGGCTCGACGGCGACGACCTGGATGGAGGGGTCCTGCTCCTTGAAGTAGCGACCTGCCCCCATCAGCGTGCCGCTGGTCCCCAGCCCGGCGACGAAGTGGGTCATCTCGGGCACGTCGCGCAGGATCTCTGGGCCGGTGCCCTCGTAGTGAGCTCGCGGGTTGGCGTCGTTGGCGTACTGATACGGGAAGTACCAATCCGGGTGTTCCGCTGCGAGGTCGAGCGCACGAGACACGGCGCCGTTCGATCCCTCCTCGCCGGGGGTGAGGATCAGCTCGGCGCCGAACACCTCGAGCATCTGGCGGCGCTCGATCGACACGCTCGTCGGCATCATGATCTTGATCGGGTACCCCTTGATCCCGGCGATGGCGGCGAGCGCAATGCCGGTGTTGCCCGAGGACGGTTCGAGGATCGTCTGGCCGGGGCGGAGGAGGCCGTCGCGCTCGGCCGTCTCGATCATCGACTTGGCGATGCGGTCCTTGACCGATCCGAACGGGTTCTGCATCTCCATCTTGGCGACGATGCGCACGCGGGGGTTCGGCGACAGGTTGGAGACGTCGACCATCGGCGTGTTGCCGATCATGTCGAGCACGTTGGCGTGCACGCGGCTCTGCACCGTCGAGCCAGCGCCGGTTGATCCGGCGTTCAACGAGTTGGTGGCGGGGGGCGTCATCACGGTCATCTCACGGTGAAACACCGGAAGCGGAAGATGCATTCCGATGAATCCGATGGGAGTTGTCGGGAATTGTACCGGTGGGCCGCTCAGACGACGACGATGGGTTCTTCGGTGACCTGGCCATCGATGATGCGATAGCTGCGTGCGTGCGGTGTCTCCCGCTTGAGCGTGATGATCACGTAGTGCCAGGACGGGTCGGGCGCCGCACCGACATCGGTCGGGCTCGGGTACGCCTCGGAGTGCGTGTGGCTGTGCACGACCCCGTTGATCTCGAGATCGTGATCATCCGCATCGAGTTCGGCCCGGAGGTGATCCTTCGGGTCGATCGTGTACACCCGCGCCGACGCGGCGATGTTCGTGCAGGGGTAGAACCTCGACGCGAGGGCGTCGTCCTGAACGTCGCCCGCTTCGCTCCCGTCGCCCGCGCCGCTCCCGTCGCCCACTCCCCCGCGGTCGTCTGGCGGGCCCGCGATCAGGCCGCACACCTCGAGCGGATACCCCTCCAGCGCCAATGCGACCATCTGCTCGTACGCATCCTGCGTGATCTCCAGCACGGCGGCGAGCGTATCCGTGCAGCGTCACTCGCCCTGCCCGCCCACCCGGCTCGCCCGCAGGTCCGCCCGATCGAGCCGGTTGAGTTCTCGACTCAGTCGAGGCCGTCGAGGAACGCCAGCACCGCGGCACGGAAGGTCTCACGTGAGCCGTGCTCGTCGTGGATCAGATGGCCGGCACCAGCGACGGTCAACACCTCGACATCGGCGGAGCGTTCGGCGAAGTGCTGGGCCAGGGCCGGGTCGGCCGCCGCGTCGGGGTTCGACGGGTCAGCGGTGACGACCAGCGTCGGAACTCCGAACCCCACCGTGGGATCGAGAAACGCCTCGATGTTGCCCTCGAGCACCGGGTCGAGGACGCTGGCATCGACGAGCAGCATGGCCCGAGACATCGAGCTGAGACCATCGGCGTGCAGCTTCTCCCCGAAGGTCGAGGCGCCGGTCGTGTCCGGCGCCGCCTTCAGGACGCCGGCGAGCATCTCGGCCTGGATGCCCGAGGACTGGAGTTGAGGGATGCTCTGTCGCATCAGCGTGAACCCGGCGAGGAGCGCATTGCCCTCGAGCGGTGTCGTGCTCTCCGAATCGGCGGTCGGTGCCAGGCCGAGCGGCGGGTCCTCCAGGATCGCGCCGCGCAGCAGATCCGGGCGCCGCTGGGTCAGCGCCGCAGCGGTGACGCCACCGAGCGAGTGGCCCATGACGACGACCGGTTTCCCGGCGACCTGTTCGATGGCAGCAACGGCGTCGCTGACGTATCCGCTGGAGGAGTACTCGCCCTCGGCGCGGTCGGATTCACCGTGGCCTCGAAAGTCGAGTCGCAGCACGCGGAATCGTTCCGCGAGCTCGGGTACGAACCAGTCCCAGGTCCCGCCGAACGACGTGATGCCGTGCAGCAGCAGGATCGGCGGTGCCGAGGGATCGCCGTCCTCGACCACGTTGAGTTCGACCGAGCCATTGCGGATCATCATGTGGGAACCGTAGATCGCGGCGCCGTGAGTGCCCCCACCGAAACGCCGGGTCCACGCCCGCAGCAGCGTCGGTAGGGTGACCCGTTCCCGATGGGCGTGAGACGCCGAGGTACGTGATGGCGAAGAAGGGCAAGAAGACCAAGAAGGACAAGGGCGGCGACGGCACGCAGCTGATCGCCTCCTACAAGCGCGCCTATCGCGACTACGACATCCTCGACACGTACGAGGCTGGCATGGTGCTCACCGGCAGCGAAGTGAAGAGCCTCCGCGAGGGCAATGCCCAGATC
>JBAWHL010000524.1:0-7074 GCA_049593815.1 Ilumatobacteraceae bacterium
GTGCATGCCGAGCGCGCAGTACTGCTCGACCACGGCCTCCAGCACCGATGGGTCAGCGGTCGGCGAGGCCTCCATGCCGCGGACAGTACTGCAGCGTCCCCGGTCCATCGCCGGCCCGGGCGCCCACGCCGGTACCGACGCGTTCGCCGAGCGAGTCGTTCGGCTCGGTCAACTCGACGTTCGACCGAAGATTGCCGCTCCAGCGCTCCACGCCAGGTAGCACACGGCGGCGAGGGCCACTCCAACGCCGACCCCGAGGGCGTTCGCGACGGCGTCGCTCGCCTCGACGGATCGGGACGACGAGTACGCGCCCTGCGCGATCTCGACACACGCGCTCACCGCGAGCAGCCCGAGGGCGGCAAGGGCGAGCCCTCGCCAAGTCCACACCGTGAGCCCGATCAGGAGCGTGGCGGCTCCCCAGACGAGGACGTGGACCACCGTGTCGCTCGCGGGCAGTTGTTCGGCCGGAATTCGTGCTCCGGCGTCGATGCGATCCGACAAACGGTCGAGGGCATCTCCGAAGATCCGACGAAGAAACCCCGGCGCTTGGTCCGACAGCATGAGCGCCACGTTGAACAGCACCACCGCCAGCCCCAGGAAGCCGAACACCAGTCGCACTCCGAGTGGCGGGCGATGCAACGGACGCACGGTTACGGCGCTGGTGGTCACCTGGTGACCCTACGGCGCTGACTCGAGGCTCGACCGTCGGGCGACCTCACGCCGACGGGCGGCGGATTCCCACCATTGCCGTGACGATGCCGGCGAGCGGCAACAACGCGCTGATCCACAGTGCGGGGATGTAACTGTCCGTGGTCGAGTCCACCAGCGCGAACAATGCGGGGCCGATCGCGCTCCCGATCACCATCGCGCTCATCTGGAGGCCAGAGATGGAGCCGAGGTGTCGTCGACCGAACAGGCGGGGGAGCGCTGCGGATGTCAGGGGCGCGTAGCAGCCCTGGGAGACGCCCCAGGCGACGACCGTGACGACCGCAGCGATGGGGTGGTCGAGCATCGTCACCGCCAGGAACATCACGATCTGTGCCGTCGACATGATCACGGCGAAGTACGTGGGTGGCATCGTGTCGATCAGCCATCCACCGAGCAGGGTGACCGGCACGGCGACGAAGGCGATCGGTACGAAGATGCGGACGATGTCGTCCTCCGAGATCCCGAGTTGGGCGCCGTAGTCGATGATGTGAAAGGTGAGGGCGGTCGACGTCGAGGCCATGGCGACGACGGGGATCGTGACCGCCCAGAACCGCAGGTCACGCACCGCCTCGTCGCGGGTCGCGTCGTGATCGTTGCCGATCAGGGCAGGAGCGACGCCGGCGACCGCCGGAGCAGCCACGCCCCCGTCGATGATCAGACCGGACGTCTCGGGGCTGTCCCGGAAGAGGACCACGACGATGGTGCCCGCCACGATGACCAGCACGACCGCCATCAGCCGCCACGCGGATCTGAAGCCGTCGATGCTGATCAGCGCGAGCAGCAACGCCGGGCTGGCGGCGAACGCGAAGCTCATCACCGCGTTCGACGCGGACGTGACGAGCCCTCGTCGGCGGTCGAACCACTGCGACACCATCGTGCGGGAGGTCAACGTGAGCAGCCCCTGGCCCGTGAAGCGAAGACACCCGAATCCGAGGCTCATCACAGCGATCCCGACGGCGGTCGTCATCGGGCCGACCGTGCTCAACCCCACCAGCGTCGTCGCGAGTCCGAACACTGCGAAGATCGCCACGCGGCGCGATCCGTACCGGTCGATCGCTCGCCCGCTGCGGGGGAGCAGGAACCCGCTCGTCCCCGTGCCGATGAGATAGGCGATCGACAGCTCCAGGCGAGTCAGCCCGGTGGTCGCAGTCAGATCGTCCGTGAAGACGCTGACTCCTGCGGTCTGACCGGGGACCGAGGCGAGGACCCCGATGCTGCCGACCACGAGGACCACCCAGCCGTAGTAGAACGGAAACTTCGAGGGATCGAACGGCCAACGGTCCCATGAGCGTGTGCTGGAGATCTCCTCGGGATCCTCGACGGAGACGTCAGTCGTCATCGGAGGCCGGCCTCCACCGATCGAACAGGTCGCTCGCCGAGACGCTGGGAAGGCGGCCGCCGAGCAGCGGTGCCTGTTCAGCGACGACGCCGGCGCGGCGAGCGATGATCTCGTTCAGTTCACCGCCGACCAGCAACACCAGGCAGACCACCCAGATCCACGTCATGCCGAGCAGCAGCGCCCCGACCAGACCGACGATCTGATTGCCGCCGCCCGCGACGTTGATGTACCAGCCGTAACCGATCGAGGCGGCGAACCAGCCAACGGCGACCACGACCGCCCCGGGCAGGTCGTAGCGCCACGGTGTGTGATGCGCCGGCCCGATGTGGAAGATCGTCGCCGCCCAGACGATCAGGATCCCCAGTGCCGCCCCCACACGGATCGGCAGGGGAATGCCCAGATCGTCGGTCAACCACCAGAGGTACGTCGACCCGGCGATCGTCGCGATCGTGCCGATTGCGAGCCCGATCGCGGCGAGCCGGAGCCGGACGAAGTGTCGTGGTTCCTCGATGTCGTACACCACGTCGAGGGCGCGGATCAGTCCTGCGAATCCCCGCGATGCCGTCACCAGCGCGAGCACGATGGTCGCCGAGAACAGGCCGGCCTTGTTCTGATCGAACACGCCGTCGACGGCGGTGCGCAGTTCGTCCGCCTCGCTCGTGAAGACGCGATCGATGAACTCCAGCGTCACCTCCCGAAGCTCCGCAGTCACCTCGTCGCCGAGCAGCGAGACCGCCGCCAGCCCCGCCAGGACCGTCGCCGGCAGGCTGAGGAGGAGCCAGAACGCCACGCTCGCCGCTGCGTCGACGGCGTTGTCCTCGTTCGTCTCGGCGACCAGCTCGCGAACGGTCCTCCAGAGACGTGCGCGGCGCGTCGGAGCGGCGGCATCGAGGTCCATCAGACGCCAGAGTGTACGAAGCGAGGACGAGGTGGACTCAGCCGTCGCCCGGGCTCGCGTCGACCGACACGATCCGGTAGTCGCCGATCTGGGTGTCGTCCACGCCGGCATCGGCGTAGTTGTCCGCGCCCCGCGCGTTGATGAACTCCCGGAACACGAAGGACCGATACACCGGTGACCCGTCGACGAGTTCGTCGACCGGTTCGACGACCTGGTCGATCGGTGGGTTGTAGAAGTAGGGGATGCTCAATCGGTCGGTCGCCGTCATCGGCCGAACCCGATGCAGCGCGGCCCGGTAGCGATCGTTCGTCCAGACCTGCATGCAGTCAGCGAGGTTCACGACGATCGTGCCGGGTCGGGGATCGACGTCGATCCACCCGTCGTCGGTCGACCAGGCCTGCAGGCCGCCGACATCGTCCTGGATCAACAGGGTCAACAGGCCCGTGTCGGTGTGTTCGCCCAGCGCGATCTCGCCCAACTCGTTGAGCTGATCGCGCTCGTCCGCGGGGACCGGGTCACCGAGCGTGTAGTGGTTCAGGCGCATGTGGCTCGTCGTCCGATCGCCGCGATGCGCGTCGACGGTCTCGCCGGACAGTCCGAGTGCCGCGAACACCAGCTCCGTCGTCGCCGTCGCCAACGCACTGAAGGCGTCGTAGTGAGCGGCCATGGCCTCCTGGAAGCCGATGACCTCCGTCGGCCAACGATTCCGGTGGGCTGCTCGCCCCTGCGTCGGGTCGACGAAGTCGAACACTTCCTTGTGGTCGCGGCGTCGCTTGGTCAGTTCCCGGTCGTTGTAGCCGAGGGCGACCCGAGCGTCACGCCGCACCGAATCCTTCACGCCCTCGTCGGCCTCGAAGAATCGGCGGGCCTGGCCGAAGGTGTCAGCGATCACCGCGTCGAGACCGTGTCCCTCGAGGAGGAAGAAGCCGTGGGTCCGACAGGCCCGGTCGAGCTCCTGGAGCGATGTCGCGGTGGGGTCTCCGATGTCGACGACCGGAACGAGATCCATGCGTCGACCCTAGTGCCGGGCCGGATTCGGCGGGAGCGGGGGCCCGGCCGGTTGGTTAGCTGATGTCGCGCGCGGCAGCGGGTTTGATCGGGGTGCGTTTCGGAGGTGCCATCTTGATCGGCGTCGCCTTGGGAGGGGTGGCCTTGACCGGGGTCTGCCACGAGGGAAGGGTGATGAACGGCATGCCTCCGAAGGTAGAGAGGCGATGTTCCACGGATGTTTCACTCAGATGAAAAGGCGCTCAGACATAGAGGCGCTCACTCGGGGTGTTGGCGTCGCGGCAGCCGGGACGATCCGGCATCGATGCCGGGCAGTTGCGGCTCGAAGCGTCCCGCGTGCTCGGTGACCAGCCCCTGCACGATCGCTTCGACCTCGACCCAGTTCTCGGCACGCGGTCCGTCCATCCCGCGGTTGTAGGGCTGATCGAACACGATCGTGGTGTTGCCGAGCGCCCGGAGCTGTTCGACGTTGTGCGGGGCGTCGTCGATGTAGGCGTCGGCATCGGCTTCCGGCTTGGCGCCCAGGAAGCACAGGTCCCGGTACGGAATCCGATTCGCATCCAGCCATGCCGCGGTGTCTCCCACCGCCTTCTCGTGCCCCCAGTTGACGTACAACCGGTGGGTGATGATGCGGATCCAGACACCGGCATCGGACAGCCGCCACAGCGCATCGGCGGCTCCGGCGATCGGCTCCATCGTCCGGAACATGTCGTACTCCATCACGGCGATGCGATGCAGGTCCGCGTACTCGCCAGGGGCCAGGCCCCACTCGCCGAAGTCCCACGAGCGCTCCATCGGGTACGTCTCGGGGTCGACGCCGCGAATCTCGGCCAGGATGTCGCGGAACCGCCTGGTGTGGTCGGCCACCACACCATCGAGGTCGACGCCGAGCGTGAACGAGGTACTCATCGCGCCCAGCCTGCCAGACACGTCATGCGGTCGTCGATGAGTCCCACTCAGGACGCAGGCGGCTGGAAGACGGTGGCGACCTGCCAGAGTTCGTACTTCCCACCCGGGAAGTCGAGCTGCGGCCCGTCGATGACCAGCCCCTCGCCGTCGATCGGCGAACCCTGTTCGAAACGACCGACCTCCCCGCCGCCTGGTTCGTAGTACATCTGGAAGTACCAGTTGCCGCTGACGTCGAAGATGCCGTTCAGCAGCTCCAGGGCGCCGAGGTGGAACGGATAGCCAGCTTCCTCGGTGATGCCGATCACGGGGGAACAGCCGATCGTGATCGGTTCGATGATCCTGACCCGAACGAAGAACGGCGTGTTCGGATCGATCGAGACGTCGCCGAAGTTCCCCAGGTTCGGGATCCGGACGTCGAGGTCCTCGTGTTCCATCTCGACGAGCCCGTCCGCGGGAGTACAGCCGAGCATCGGGTCGGCGAAGAATCCCTCGATCCATTCGACTTCGAGGGCCGTCTCGATCGACTCGGACGGAACCGTGAGGGTCGTGCCCTGCCCATTCTCGGCCGATGGAAGATCGGTCAACCACTCCATCGAGTCGAACTCGTCGCCGATGATGTTGCGCGCCTCGGCCCCGATCGAGATGTCACTGAGGAACCCACCACCACTCGTGATGATCCGTGCCTGCCACGTCATGCCGAGCGCGAGGCAGTCGAGGCCCGTGTCCGCCCATGGGTACAGATGGTCGGCGATCAGTTCCTTCCGCAACGGTGCGTCGAGCGTCGCGACGCCGGCGCCCTCGACGATCAACAGGGCATAGCCGATCAGAGCCTGGCGAAGAATGCGGAATCCGGCATCGACGTGGCCCTCCTCGCACAGTTCGCTTTCGACGACGAGGACGTCGTCCATCGTGTCGAACCAGCCGTCGATCAGCCCGTACATCGCGTCCTGCAACTCGGTGAAGCCCGGGGTGTCGGGCCCCCAGCCGCGCTGCGCCACGACGAACGCGAGACGCGTGACGTGGGTGACGACGTCGCTCGTCCACGCCTCGATCAGCGCGTAGTCGTTGCCGGACTCGTCGGCCTCCACACCGTCGACGGTGAGGGCGAGGGCGTACTCGGTTGCCACGATCATCGCGAGCTCGTCCGGCGCGAGTTCCAAAGCCTGACTGATCCGTGCGTCGGTGTTCTCCGGAATCACGCCCTCCGCCTGCATCAGTTCGCGCATCTGGGCCCCAGCGAGTCCGAACTCACTGAAGTGAAAGACGGGCATCGTCGTGACGCCGCTCGACGATTCCGATGTGGTGAGGTACACGTCCTGGCCGCCCTCGGCGCCCCACCCGGTCACTTCGCCGTCGGCATCGGTTCCGCTGATGGTCAGGGTCGCCGGGACGAGGAGATGCAGGCCGCTCGGCTGGAGTTCGACACCGGCCACGAACGTGTCGCCGATCGCCGCTCCCGTCGCACCAGCGAGCGGGGTCATCGTGATCTCGAGGCCCGACAGCAGGGCGCGTTCGGGTACGTCGAGCGTGTAGGAGATTCCGTCAGCGCCGGTGGCCGAGAGGGAACCTCCGGCCGGACCGATGACGGCGGCGCCTGCTCCACCCTCGTCGAGTGAGAGATCGACCGATGCCGGGTTGGCCGGGGTGTCGAGATCGATCGCGACGGCGCCGGCCGGCTCGATCGTCGACGCCGGGCTCGACTCGGCGGAGTCGTCCTGGTCGTCCTCGGGTCGCTCGATGGTCGACACGACAGACGAGCCGGAGTCGTCGGCGTCGTCGGTTGCGCCGCCGCCGCAGCTCACGAGCATCACACTCACGACGGCCGCCAGCGCGACGAACCTTCCACGTCCAGGTTGTTCGGTCATGGTCCCCCTCCCTCGGCCGACACTAGTCACCCCCGGCCCGGAGGCCGACGAGACGAGCTGCCGTCCGATCCGGCAGCCGGGACCGTGCGGTACGGCTGAAGCGCAGCGTCAACCGAGCCGTCGGAGCTCGGTGTTGCGCACGTACGTCGTCAACACGATCGCGAAGCTCGTCGCCGCAGCGATGCTGATCGTGGCCCCGGTGCCGATCATCGACGCAACGCCACCCAGCAGGAGCGCGCCGAACGGCATGATGCCGGCCATCGTCAGCGTGTACAGGCCCATCACCCGCCCCATCACCGGTTGTGGTGTGTTCGCCTGGATCAGCCCCTGGTTCATGTTGATGAAGA
>JBAWHL010000525.1:0-9937 GCA_049593815.1 Ilumatobacteraceae bacterium
TTGACCGTCAGCAACATCGTTCCGACGATCGCCAGAACGAAGAGATTCAGCCGCGGCATCAGGTAACGGTCGAGCACCACGAACGCAAACCCATCGACGGTGACGCCCACCAGCATCGCGAATGCGACCCGGGGAAGCCACGGTCTACGTCCGAGCCGAGGCTCGCGCTCGTACAGACCGACGAAATAGCCGATCGTGAGTTGAATCGCAGTGGCGATACTGAACCCGACCAAGTAGTAAGACAGCGGAAAGGTCGGCCACTCTGTACCGAATCTCGCCCAGTTGATGCAGAGCATCGAAGCGAAGAGCACGAGTCCGTCCAGCGGAAACAGCAGCCGGAATCCGCGTCCGGCCATCTTCTCGAGCTGACGACTGAGCGACGTCATCGACAGTCCCCAGCGACCGCGAGTCGTCGGGCGCCACGGAGCATTCGACGAAATCTATCGGAGGACTCGTCAACGTCTCTGCCAGCAGCACGCGGATCCCTCTGACTAGGGTGCCCAACGATGAACCAACCTGCGGCAGTTCTGGTGACCGGCGGAGCCGGTTACATCGGATCCCACACCGTGCGGGCCCTGCGCGCGGCCGGGCGCGAGGTCGTCGTCCTCGACTCGCTGGAACTGGGTCGAAGCGATGCAGTGATCGACGCTCCGATCGTCGTCGGCAACATCCGCGACACCGAGCTCGTCATCGACACCTGTCGGGAGTACGCGGTTGACCAGGTCGTGCATTTCGCCGCCTACAAGTCAGTCGGCGAGTCGATGGCCTCCCCCGCCAAGTATTGGCGCAACAACGTTGCGAGCACCGTCGAGCTCCTCGAGGCTCTCCGTGTCGCGGAGGTGAACCATCTCGTTTTTTCGTCGTCGTGTTCGGTGTATGGCACCCCGGCCGCCGTGCCCGTCACCGAGGACGAGCGAATCGCGCCCGAGAGCGTCTACGCCGAGACGAAGGCAATGGTCGAACGAATCCTGGGTTGGTACGGCCAGACATCGGGCCTCCGGTCCGTCAGCCTTCGGTATTTCAACGCGGCGGGGGCCAGTTTCGACGGGCGGATCGGTGAGGACTGGACCTACAGCATCAACCTCATCCCATTGGCGATGAAAGCAGTGCTGCTCGGTGCAACTCGGCTCGACGTGTTCGGGAACGACTACGACACGCCCGACGGAACGTGCATTCGTGACTACATCCATGTCGACGACCTCGCGGACGCACATGTGGCATCGCTCGAGTACCTCCGACGTGGAGGCGAGACCACCGCACTCAACGTGGGGACCGGCGTGGGGTCGTCGGTACTCGACGTCATCGCCGCCACGGAACGGGCATCCGGCCGAGCAGTCCCGTACGAGATCGTGGAGCGTCGCGCTGGCGATCCAGTGTCGACCTTCGCCGATCCCCGGCATGCCTCGGAGATTCTCGGGTGGTCAGCACGGCACGATCTCGAGCAGATTGTCGAGTCTGCCTACCGCTGGCACTCGTCTCAAGTCGGCACGACCTGACCCGGTCGATTCACCGACCAACGAGCGCCCGAGCAAGCAACTGCGGAGCGAACCACCGTGCGCCATCTTCGGTGAAGTGAGTCTGGTCCGATCCATCGATGCGAACCTGCACTCCATCGATGACAGACGGACAGGGATAGCCATCCGGGCACAGCAGGTCGTCGACCCCGATCGTGATGACGCCAGCGCGATCATCGATGTGCTCCCAGAACTGAGCGGTTGCGTCGCGGATGGTCTCGTCCTGGGCCTGAATGACCGCACATCGGTTCGCAACGACAGCCACCGAGCAGTCTCCTGCCGGGTCGACGCTGCGCAACGGGGGTCGCACCAGCACCACCGATGCGCCGGTCGACTCGAAGCGATCGAGAACATGCGTCCACTCGGCGATCAGGTCATCGGCCCAGGGTTCCGATCCCGGCAGCAACAGGGTCCCCGCGTCGTCGCGCCGCGAGAGCACCGACTGCAGGTCGTGCCAGATCACCACATCGGGTTCGACCGCGACCACCTGTTCGTGAGCTGCCTCGACCACCGTGGCGCAGCGATCCTCGTAGTACGGGGACAGGACACCTGCGTCGTCATACAGAGGTTCGTAGCCCACGGGGCAGGCAGCGACCGCGGCCTCGATCAACTCGAAGTCGTCGTCGAGGGCTGCATCTCGCAGGCCCGGAAGCAGCGACACCATCACCGAGTCTCCGACCACCGCCACCACGGGTCGTTCGTCAGCAGCCGACGAACTCGGTTCGGCCGCAATCAGCACACCGGGTTGTGCAGTGTCTCGTGCCCACTCCGGTTGTGCTTCGGTGTCGGACGTGGCCACGACGACACCCGCCGCCGCCAAGGTCACGATCGGCACGCTCAACAGAACGAGGCGTGGCACGACCGGCCGCCCCGCCCAGGTCGACCGTTGGCGGATTGGTCGCTCGATCCATCGATACGAGACGAACGTGATCGCGCCGGTGAACGCGACGGCAACGCTGGCCCAACGCAGGCTCGACACATCACCGAACTGTGCCCCGATCACAGTGATCACCGGCCAATGCCAGAGATAGAGCCCGTACGACACCGTGCCAACCACCACGAGTGGCGGCCACGACAGCGGGCCTCGAAGCACGTTGCCGCCCTCGAGCCCAGCGATCAGAACTGCGGCGGCGACAGCGATGGCGAACGAACCACCGCGGTAGTAGAGCGCGGACTCGTCGCCGAGCAGACACGCTGCAACGATGAGCACCACCGCTGCGGGAAAGGCCAACTGCCTGCTGGCCGAGCGGACCTTTTCCGCACCACGCCGAGACAGCAACACAGCGAGCACGACCCCGACGAGCATCTGATGGACGCGTGCCCCAGAGCCGAAGTACGCCCGCGACGGGTCGTCTGCGTCGTAGAGCATCGCCATCGCCGAGACCGACACCACGATCCCCGCGGTCGCGATGATGCCGACGGTCGCTGATGAACGCCGCCACCGAAGCGCGACCGCGACAACGATCGGCCAGACGAGATAGAACTGCTCCTCGATCGCCAACGACCAGGTGTGCCGTACCGGCGACGCGCTCACGTATTGTTCGAAATACGACTGACCCGACGAGATGAATCGCCAGTTCGACACGTAGACCAGGGTGGCGATGAGATCCCCGCGCAACCCGACGCGTTCGAGATCGCTCATGAAGGCGGCGTAGTACACGGCGACGGCAACCACCATGACGACCATCGCTGGCAGGAGGCGACGAACACGCCGCGACCAAAAGGCCGCGAGGCCGACCCGTCCCGAGTTCCGCCGTTCGAGGAGGAGCAGGCTGGTGATGAGATATCCGCTCATCACGAAGAAGACGTCGACGCCGAGGTAGCCCCCCGGAAGCCACTGACTGTTCAGGTGGTAGACGATGACCGCGATGACCGCGAGCGCCCTGATTCCATCGAGCTCCGGCCGATACCGGAACGAATTGCTCAACGGATGCTCAGACCCGCTCGGCGGAGGGATGCACCTGGACCGATCGCATGCGGTCGAGCCAGCCCAGCAACACCGCAACGGCACGCGGGTCGTGTCGCAGCCGATGGCCGGCGCCCTCGAACAGGCTGAGTTCGGCGTCACCGTGTGCGTTCACGAGTTGGCGGGCGTCGGACACGGGGACGCTGTCGTCCTCCTCGCCGTGCATGACGATCATCGGTCGTGGAGCGAACCGACGTGCCGAAGCGACCGGCCGGAACCTGCGGAACTCGCGGGCCCACTCCTCCACCGACGGCGGGAACTGGCGGTGATGGATCGCGCCGATCTCACGGGCGTGGTCGAGAAAGCGTCGAGGATGCTCGGCCCAGTCGTCGAAGTCGGCACGAGGACTCAGCAGACCGGCGGCGCAGACCCGCGGGTCGTCGGCGCCCACGCAGATCGCGATCGATCCGCCGGTGTTCGTCCCGACGAGGATCACCCCGGTCGGGTTGCTGACCGTCATCAGGTGTGAAATCGCGTTGCGGAGGTCGTCGACCCACCCCTGGAGCGAGAAGTCTCCTTCGCTCTCTCCGCATCCGCGGAAGTTGAACGTCATCGTCACGCACCGCAGCTCGTGAGCGGCGCGGTCCATCAACTGAGGAAACGTCCCGCCGGAACGCTCAGCATCGAGCGATGCGATCGGGAAACCGTGGCACAGGATGACGCCGGGGCCGGGCTCCACATCTCCCGATGGGCGCGCGATGTGGCAGGCGAGCGACAGGCCGTTGGAGACGAACCGTTCGTTCATCCCGGGCATCAGATCACCTCAGGCGCGCGGCTTGCGGTGGCGCCGACGCGAACCGGGCGTGGCGAGCGTGTACCCGCGGTTGCGTGCCTCGGCGAGCGTGTCGGGCCCGAAACTGAGGCCGACGCCCTCGGTGACGATCTCGTCGATGATCGTCTCGTCGTCCCAACCGTCGAGGTCGTAGACGAGTTGCGTGCGCTTGTCGCCGATGAATCGGCTGTGTTCGAACTTCGGGTGATGATCCATCGGCGTCCTACGGTAGCCGCGGCAGTCAGGGCACCCACCAACCGTTGAGGTCGACGACGAGCTGCCCTCCGCCGAGTGTGTAGAGACACGAATCGAGACCGTTGCCGAGCTTGGCGATCGCACCATTCGAATTGACCTCGCCGACGTGTGGGTTCAGTGTTGCTGTCTTCTTGCGCGTGATGCAGTCATAGCTCGTCACGTAGCCGTCGAGCGGGTGCGCAACGGCGGCGATGTTGACCGAGGCGGCCTGCGCCCCGATCGACGCCGACGCCGCCCGGTAGCTGATCGCGCCGCCCGCCCCGAGGGCACCGGTCGTCGTGCGAGTGTCGAGGACGCGGTCCGGTGACGAGGGGACATACGACAGTCCCGATGCTCCGAAGTAACCGGTGAGATCGACGACGATGTCGGCCGCCGCAAGGCTGAAGATGCAGACCCTGCCGCTGCTCAGTCCCACGATGGTGTTGTTGGGTCGGATGTCGCCCGCCGCGTGGTTGATCGTCGCCGTGAACGGCCGCGTGGACGCGCAGGGGTACACGGTCACATACCCCTCGAGCGCAGGGTTCACGACGGCGACATTGAGCGCGACCGCCGTCGTGCCTGCCGGAAGACCAGCGAAACTCAGCTGCGCCGTTGCACCCGCGCCGAGGCGCGTCGAGCCACCGAGCCCGATGCGGGTGTCCATCACCCGGTCAGGGCCGATGCTCGTCAGCCGCGTGGTTCCCGCCGGGCCGAGCCAGGCGGTGACGTCGACGACGATGTCGGTCGCACTCAGCGCGTAGAGGCAGATGTCGCCGTCTGGCGACAGCGTGGCCATCGCGGTGTTCGCCACCGTCTGGCCGCGTTGAAAGTTCAGTGTTGCCGTCGTCGGTCGGGTCACCGAGCAGGGGTAGGCAGTGATGTACCCCTCGTTGCTCGGATTGGCCGCCACGACGTTGACCACCGCGGCAGTCGCCCCGAATGGAACGCCCGATCGTCCGGTGACCTGGAGACGAATCGTGCCTCCGGCCGCGACCCGGCGCGATCCGCCGAGACCAATGCGGGTGTCGAGCAACCGGTCTGGCAACACGGAGGTGAGCGCTGCCGTCGTGGGCGGCCCACCGTCGCTCACGCCCACGGTGTACTCGCCCAGTGATCCGTACGAACTGAACCCTGTGTCGAGCGGACTTCCGAAACCGACGCCACGGACCTCGATCGAGTACTGCCCGGCCGGCAGCGTGCCACTGGCGACCGCACTCCAGTTCGCCGGCACCGAGGCCGGAACGGCCGACTGGGCGACGATCGCGCCCCCCGCACTTCGGACGGTGACGCTCGCCAGGAGATTCGACCCCGACGCCAGCGCCGGGCGGACCGTGACGTCGAGTTGCCCGGCAGCGGCATTCACCACGAACACGTCGACGTCACCGATGGTGCCGATGAAACCCGTCGTTGTCGACGATGACCCCACCACGGTGCCCGACGCTCGCGTGCCCCCGTGGTCGTCGGTCCGGTAACCGGTCACCCCAGCGATCTCGGCGAGGTCGTCCTCGGTGTTCGACGGGTTCGTGTACTCGCCCTTGGACCACTGTGTGACCTGGCGGCTGATCGGCGAGCCCATCAAGGGAGCCCAGAGGCCGTGACCTGGGTAGTACTCCACCTGAGGTTGCCCATCGTGGGACAGCCACAGGGTGTGCCCGGCCTCGTGGGAGACCGCTTCGGCGATGTTCGCGGGGCCCAGCTGGGAGGTGAAAACGAACGCCGATCTGTCGGCGATCGACTCGAAACTGCCGACCAACGCGAGTCCGAGCAGGCTGGCCTGGTCGCGCCAGTTCGTCGGACTGATCACCATGCGTTGACCGAAGTCCTGGTCTCCCGTCGACGTCCTGCGGAGTCCCTCGAGGCCGGGATCGATGGTCGTCACGTTGACGTCGAACGGCAGGAAGTCCTCCGCCACGCGCCGCCAGATCTCACACTTCTCGGCGGCGGCGCCGGGGTACGCGACGGAGACGATCGGGTTCCCGTTGTTCCAGGCCGGATCGCCGCTGGTCGTGTGCCCGTCGAAGTCGAGCAACAGCACCTTCCCGGAACCCGGCAGCGACGACAGCGCCGACGCGTCCGTGCACGTCGCGGGCCCGAGCGCGGACGTGTCCTCGACGGCCTCGTCGTGGACGACGCTCCCGAGCGCGATGTCCGCGTAGCCGACCATGCCGTCGCCGGTGACGAACAACGACGAGTCCTCGAGCAGTTCGCTGACGAGTTCGCCCGGATCCATTCCGGCATTGCCTGCGACGATCTCGGTGGTCGCGGTCTCATCGAGCAGTTCGACGGCCTCCAGGCCCGACACGCCCAACGCGTCCTCGGTCTCGGCGACGTGGTCGGCGAGCTCGGCCATGTCGGCCTCGATGTGACCCGTGCCGTCGTCGATCGGCACCGTCGCATCGACGGTTCCAGCGGCGATCAACGAGGCACCGACGAGCCCGACGGTCAGAACGCCCACTCCTCCTCGTCGCCGAGCGCTCCGCACGAACATCACGTCAAGGTACCCCCCGACAGGGACCATCCTCTGTCAGACGCGACGATGCCGGGATCGATGATCGATCCCGGCATCGTTCGGACTGTTGAGACTGCACACCATCGTGACCGTCGATCTCGATTGAGGCGGACCACAATCGGGATGCAGGACACCGCGGGGACCAGCTGCGGCAATGGTGTTCAGCGGGGTTGGCGGAGATTCGCCAGGCGGTCCAGCCTGTCGGCCTAGCGGCCAACCACCTCCAGGGTCCCATTCAGATTTTCTGGCATGTGTTGGACCACCTCCTCTCTCTGGTGGGACCAGTTCAGCACAGAATTCAGATGGTGTACGACTGGTTTTCGAGAATTTTCGAGGCCAGCGACAGGTCGCCGTCGATGACCACCTGGTCGAGGAGTTCGTGTGACGCGACCCTGCCGGCGCAACGTCGCGTCATCACGCCGACCGGCATCGTCAACACCACTGTGGGCGGACCCGTCAACTCGTCGACGACCGCTGCCCGCTCGGCCACTTCGACGTGCAGCCGACGAACGATCGAAGCGCCCTCGGTCAGGACGAACGTCACGCTCTGACCGGGCGTCGCCCCCGCCTTCTTCCCGACGACGAAGCCGAGTGCGGTCGACATCTCGTCGAGCACGATGTCCACCGCCAGGCCTGACTCGTGACCCGGCCGACCGGTCGCGTCGCGGATGTCCTGTTCATGGAGCCAGCAGTCGAATACCCGGATCTGCATGAACCGACCGAACGTGTCCTTGCCCGCCGGCGTGAACGACTCGGCATTCCATTCCTCGTCGGACATGGCACCGAGCGTGGCGAGCCGCGCCGTCGTCAACTCACGGAAGCGACCAAGCACCTCACCCGGCGCGACTGAACGCATCGACGCAACCCACTGTTCGTTGACGACCCCGATGTCGTTGCGGACATGGACGTTCGCCTCGCGGTCGATCTCGAGAGCGGGCCCTGGCTCTCCGGCGAGCATCGCTTCGGTCCCCACGATGTGGGACACGTTGTCCTGGACGTCCCACCCGGGCAACGGTGTGGCGGCGGCCCACTGTTCGTCGTCGAGAGCACCCAGCAGGTCGCCGAGACTCGCCCACACCTCGGCGAGCGCGGCGATGGTTCGGTCCTTCGAAATCGTGGATGGCATCCAAAGATCTTGGCAGGATGACCAACCAGCGTCGACACCGTGAGTCGGACCGTCGGGCTCGTCAGATGATGTCGTCGAAGCCGGCCTGCGGGCCGACGGCACCGATCGCTTCGAAGTAGGCGAGGTGCGCCTCGACCACGTTGACCGCGTCGACGTCGTCCAGCAGATCGATGTCGTTGGCTTCGGCCTCCCCGAGCAGATACGCGGTGAGCGCGTCCTCGGTGAGGACGACGGGCTCGTCGATCGACTGCGGCGCGTCGACGACCCGGTCGGGTTGCAACCCCTGTTCGTGCAGCCAACGCATGTGGAACACCAGCAGCTGTTCGACTTCCTCGGGCGTCAGCCGCGCCTGACTGGCTTCGGGAAGCCGGTCACAGACGAAGTCGACCGCCTCCTCGGGGATGTACACCGCCCGCGGAGCGACCGCGTCGAGGCGGTGCGCTTCGCGACCGATTGCAGCCGCCGCAATCATGAAGACCAGCGCGGCAGCCACTGCCGCGAACACGATGGTGATGCCGTCCACCCTGCGAGCCTACGGCGAGACGCTTGCGAGCCGAACCTGCCGAGTACCGTCGCCGCTATGCATGACTCCTCGTACGAGAAGATGGCGGCGTTCGTCTCGATCCACCTCGGCGCCAGTCGGGGCCAGCCGCTCGAGATCCTCGACTTCGGCAGTCAGACCGTCGACGAACAGCCCCGCTCGTACCGCGATCTCTTCGACGACCCGAACTGGACCTATCGCGGACTCGACATCGAGGCGGGAGCGAACGTCGACGTGGTCGTCGGCGACGCCTACGACTGGGCAGAGATCCAGTCCGACTCGGTCGACCTCATCGTGTCGGGCCAGGCATTCGAGCACGTCGAGTACTTCTGGGCGTCGATGTTCGAGATCGTCCGCGCCCTGAAGCCCGGGGGACTCGCCGTCATCATCGCCCCGTCCAATGGGTTCGAACACCGGTATCCAGTCGACTGCTGGCGGTTCTATCAGGACGGGTTCAGCGCGCTGGCCCACCACGTCGGATGCGAGGTCGTCGACGTGTTCACCGACTGGAACCGCGCGGTCTGGGCCGACTCGATCCTCGTGGCCCGCAAGCCCCTGCTCGACGACACCGGTCGTCGACGCTTCCTCGAACGCGCTGCGATGCAGCGCGCCCTGCTGAGCCCGGCGGGCGTCGACCTCGATGGCCTGCGCTCCGCTCGCGAACAGCCGTTGCCCGAGGTGACCGCCAGCAACATCACCACCGCCGATGCCGGCGCGCTGGAGACCGAACTCCAAGCCATCCGCGATCGCCATCTCGCTGCGGAGCAGGCCGCCCGCGACGCCTCGGTCGCCGCGCCAGCGAGTGCGCCGCCGAACGTGTTCGTCGCGACCTACGGCCGGGTCCGCGCCAAGGTCGCTTCTGTGGCGGGGCCCGCCGGGCGTGACGCATACAAGCGCCTCCGCGGCCGCGCCTGAACGTCGCACCAGACGCGAACGAGCCGCGTCCCGGTTTCCCGGAACGCGGCTCGTGTCGAGTGACGGATGGTGCCAGGCACCATCCGTCACATCAGATGCCGATGCGCTGAGCGAGCTGCTCGCGATGGTACGTCGGGTCACCGAACAGCAACTCGCTGCTCTTGGCCCGCTTGAAGTACAGGTGTGCCGGGTGCTCCCAGGTGAAGCCGATGCCGCCGTGGATCTGAATGTTCTCCGCCGTGGCATGGAAGTACGCCTCCGAGCAGTACGCCTTGGCGAGCGAGGCGACCGACGGCAACTCGTCGTTCATCTCGCTCGCGCACCACAGGCCGTAGTAGGCGGCCGACTTGGCCGACTCGA
>JBAWHL010000526.1:0-3533 GCA_049593815.1 Ilumatobacteraceae bacterium
ACGGTGAGCTCGTCGCCGCCGTGCGCCCTGCATGCCATCAAACGAGTTCCGTGCAGATGCTCGACTTTGCGGTCAGCCCACACGCGCGCCACGACGGTGGCCAAGATCATGACGATCCGTGTTCCAGCGCGCGAGCGGTCTGCTCGAAGACCTGACGAGATCCGTTATTGAGGAGCACGAGTGACGCGTCGTCCGGTTTGGGATACAGCCGCGCCGCCTTGAGTTCTCCGTGCTCGCGCACGGCAAGCTCACCGATCTCCAGTGCCTGTCGCACCGCGGCGACCGACCCTTCCAGCGCGGCCGCAAGGAACCCCATTCCGACCTTTTGAATCGCGACGCATTCGACGTCAGCGGTCTTGCACATCGCCTCGATCCCGGCGGTGAGGGCCACGAGACCTCTGGCCTCGATGATTCCGATTGCTTTGTTGGCAGTCATCTGGTCGCCCCTCACATTCCATCGAGGACCATTGGGTCCGCGGCCAGGATCGCGACGGCATGGCTCGGCGCAGCGAAGATCACCGAACGCACGCGTTCGCCCCCTGCGCTGGTCGCGCAGTGCTCACCGATCTCGATCGCTTCTTCGACGTCGGCAAGCGGACCGAGCACAGCGACGGCGACCAGGCCACCGCCGAGCCGCGTCACGCCACTGACTCGAATGTCGGTGGCCTTCACCATCGCGTCTACCGCATCGAAGATCGGCAGAAAGCCATCGGCTTCCAAGAATCCGGCGGCTGAACCGTTCGGGTTGTCTGTCATGTGATCTCGCTCCTCAGTTGTGTGGGTGTTCCGGGCCCCGGCGAGCCCGCTGTTGAATTCAGGTCCTCGACCAATGCAGGACGGTGGCGCCCGTCCCCCAAATCGAACCGTACGCCCTGTTTTCTGCTGGTGCCGCGAGCAAACCCGTACCGGCCAAGAAGTTGACGGCACGGAATTGACTGTCGACAGCGGCTGAGCGAGAGAACTCGTCTCTGAGGCTCATCACGTCATCGATCCGTCCTGCCTCCAAGAGCTCGAGAACGCGAAGGTTCCAGCTCTCATGCTCGGGGGAGAAGATGTTTTCCTCGGTCGGTTCGATCCAACGTTGGTGCACGCCCGTGGAGAGACCCGAGACAGCGACGACTCCAACGCGCCGACCAGATGTCGACGCCGCCTGCGACGCACACTGGCCGAGCGACGTCATCAGCTCGGGCCCGGCGTACAGATTCATCGACGCGGATGCGATCTGCTTTCGTCCCGCCGGATCGAGCAAGGTCGACGCGACGATCGTTCCGGTGTCGATTGGAAATCCGTCGTAGTCCGTTCGATGAACGTCAAATCCCGCAGCGGCCGTCGAACTGATCCAACTCTCGGTGAGGCCGGCATCCGTGCGCAAGTCGTACTCCAGCTCGCCGTAGTCGTAGGCGTACCAGTTCTCGTCGACGTGCACACCGGCGAGATGCCCCGCCGTCTGAAACTGGAACCCGAGAACGGTGAACCATTGCGTCGACACGATGAGCCAGGTGTCGACGTCGTCGGCGAGTTCCTCACCGAGGTCCGACACCGCCTTCGACAACGCCTTCCACGAGTCAGCCGGGGTCTTCGCGAGGAGATGCGGCATGCCCGGCACCAGGAGTGCATGGTTGATCTGCGCTGTTGTCATGTTGCACTCGCCTTTGACATGTCCCATTCGACGATCGCATTGCCGGTGCCGATCACCGTGCCGTACGCGAGCACCTCTGCTGGCATCACAGGCCATCCGAGAGTGGACAACATCCAGGTCAACGACCCGGCTTTCGTCTCCGAGGCAGTCGCGTCGATGTGCGCGCTGATGACGTTCTGGAGATCGACCGGGCCGAGCCCGGAGCGCAGTGCGGACAGCAGATGCATGTCCCACTGGTACTGGTGATTGTTGTAGATGTGCTCCGCAGACATGTCCTCGGGCGGGTCGGGCTCGCGATCCCAGTGCATGTGCGACAGCGAGTTCGAAGCGACAACGATCGCTCGGCGACCGGTGGCTTCGATGGCCTGGCGGGTCGCCTCGCCCAAGGTCGCCATCTGGTCTTGCGATGCGTCGCTGTAGAAGTACGGGTTGTTGTTGGCCGACAGCGACACGACGGGGATGTCCCAGGCATCGTTCACCAGGTGGAGCGAACCAATCGTCGCGTAGTCCACTCGCATGCCTGGATGTGTCATCCGACCGACGGTCAGCCCCATGCTCTCGGCGGAGTCTGCAACGGCGTGGGCCAACTCGACGTCGGTGGTGAAGTCGTAGTGATATCGAAACAGGTGGGGAAATATCGGTTCCACCGACACACCGGTGTGGTGCGGGACACAGTTGACGTGATGCCCGACCATGGAGATCCAGTGCGGCGCATGGACGACGATGACGTCGGGGCGATAGACCTCCCGGATCCGCTGGCGGACTCCCTCGTATGCCCAACGAAGGGTTTCCCAGCCACCTTCCGAACGCGGTTCGTTCTGAATCGGATTCTCGCCGTAGATCAAATGTGGCGGGTGTGGCGCGAGAAAGCCTGCGACCACCCCTGCGGAGCGATCGTCGTGTCCGGGAGAGGGCACCTCGGCGACACCGGGAACAGCCGGTTCGCTGCGCCGCGTGTTGGAGACCGCTCCCGTTGGCAGTCGAAAGACCCGCGACATCTAGCGAACCGTATCCCTTGCAGACGCGGAGCGACCGGTGAGCCATTCCATCCAACGGAACGCCAGTACGTCACCCATGAGCACGAAACCCGAGATCCTCGGCGATACGACGAGACGTGTGGCGCACGAGTGGCTCCAGTTGCGACGCGTTCATCTTCAGGCTCGAGCAACCTGCCGAGACGGCACCGATCGCGAAGCCATCCGGACCCAAGACGGGCGCCGCGATACAACTGATCCCGATGACGGCCTCTTCGTTGTCGGCTGCGAAACCTCGCTGGCGAACGAGTTCGAGCTCTCGTATCAGCACCTTGGTCGACGCGATGGAGTAGCGCGTTCTCGGGGCCAGGCCGAGCTCGATCGCTTCGTCGACTGCATCAGGGCGGGAGTGAGCGAGCATCGCCTTGCCGAGCCCGGTGCAGTGAGCTGGCATTCGGGAACCGACCGAGGTGGGAATTCGGGACTCGAACGAACCACCCACCTTGCTGACGTAGAGCACCTCGCCAGCGTCCACGATGCCGACGTGGACCACGGCGCCAGTGCCATGCGAGAGCGACTCGACGTGTGAACTCGCCCGCTCCTCCAAGATCGATTGACGAGGAACCGCACTTCCCCATTCGAACAACCGCAGTCCCCGCCGAATTCGCGCGCCTCGACGCTCGAGGACACCCCAGTCCTCGAGCTGGCTCACCAGCCGATGCGTCGTTGACTTCGGGAGACCGGCTCTCCTCGTCAACTCGCTGAGAGACAACGAGTGCTCGCCAGGCTTGAACGCATCGATGATTCGAAACGCACGTGAGAGCACCGCATCTCGACAGTGGTCGCCCGTTGGTTGTTCGCCCGATCCAGCAACGACGTTGGGGGACTGCGCTCGAGCAGTCTGACGACGACGCGCCTCC
>JBAWHL010000527.1:0-9117 GCA_049593815.1 Ilumatobacteraceae bacterium
CTGGATGCCCAGGACGTTGTAGGCGAACGTGAGCTTGCCATCGGCTGCGAAGACCGCCCAGCCACCGAAGCGACCGCCCTGGGCGATGATGACCCCGGTGGCGCCGGCGTCGCCCACTTCGATGTTCGCGGTCACCGAGAACGACTTGTTCTTGATGTTCACGACGCTGTTCTCCGAGAGCCGCCCCATTCCCGGGAAGAACTGCTGCGAGTTCCCGTGGATGAGCGTGGGACGTCCAGCCGCGACGGGATCGACGCGTTCACCGCTTCGATCGTCGATCGGCAACACGTTGTACTTGGTCGCCTCGATCAACCAGAGACGCTGCAACTCGGCGAGCTTCTCAGGCATCTCCCCGGCGAGGTCGTTGGCCTGGCTGAAGTCGTTGTGACCGTCGTACAGCTCCCACACATCATCGTCGAACGCTGGCAGGTCGCCACCGATGAGGATCCACGGGGTCTTGTGCTTGGTCACCGCGCTCCACCCCTGGTGGTAGACCCCACGGTTGCCGAACATCTCGAAGTACTGCAGGTCGTGCCGCTCCGGCTCGGCGGGCTGATTGAAGGTGTAGAGCATGCTGGTGCCCTCCATCGGCGACTGCTGCACGCCGTTGACCATCGTCGGCTCCGGCAATCCGGCCGCTTCGAGCACCGTCGGAGCGATGTCGATCACGTGGGTGAACTGCTCGCGCAGGCCGCCCTTCTCCTCGATGCCGTTGGGCCAGTGCACGATCGTGCCGTTGCGAGTTCCGCCCCAGTGCGACGCGACCTGCTTGGTCCACTGCATCGGCGTGTTCATCGCCCAGGCCCACCCGACCGAGTAGTGGTTGTACGACTCGGTCGAGCCGAACTCGTCCTTCTTCGACAGCATGAACTCGGTGGTCTCCAACGCCGCCATGCCGTTGAAGTTGGCCATCTCGTTGAAGGCACCGTTCATCGTGCCTTCGGCGGACGCCCCGTTGTCACCGATGATGTAGTAGATGATCGTGTCGTCGAGGACACCGAGCTCGTCGATCGCATCGATCACGCGACCGACCTGATGGTCGGTGTGCTCGAGGAAGCCTGCATAGACCTCCATCTGCCGGGCCAGGACCGGCTTGAGCTCGTCGGGCATGTCGTCCCAGCTCGTGATCTCGTCGTGGCGAGGCGTCAGCTCGGCGTCGGCGGGGATCACGCCGAGTTCCTTCTGACGGGCGAAGGTGCGCTCACGCTGCACGTCCCACCCGTCGTCGAACTGTCCCGCGTACTTGTCGGCCCACTCCATGGGGACGTGGTGGGGTGCGTGTGTGGCACCGGGGGCGAAGTAGGTGAAGAACGGCTTGTCGGGCATCAGCGCCTTCTGCTGGCGAATCCAACTGACCGCACGATCGGCGAGGTCCTCGGTGAGGTGGTACCCCTCCTCGGCCGTGGCCGGCGGCTCGACGGGCGTCGTGCCGTCGTAGAGAGCCGGTTCCCACTGGTTGTTCTCGCCGCCGATGAATCCGTAGAACGTCTCGAAGCCGCCACCACCGGACGGCCAGGCGTCGAACGGACCGAGCGGTGAGGATTCCCACACCGGCACCTCGTGGCACTTGCCGAACTGGGCCGTGGAGTAGCCGTTCAGCTTCAAGGTCATCGCCAACGGCGCTTTGGTGTTCGGACGAACCGAGCTGTTGCCGGGTGCCGAGGTGGCGGTCTCGGTGATGCTGCCCATCCCGACGGAGTGGTGGTTGCGGCCGGTGAGCAGTGCCTGGCGGGTCGGGGCACAGAGCGCGGTGGTGTGGAAGCGGTTGAACTTCAGGCCACCGGCAGCGAGGCGTTCCGCATGCGGCGTCGCGCACGGCCCACCGAACGCACTCGACGCGCCGAACCCGACGTCGTCGAGCAGGACGATCAGGACGTTCGGAGCTCCCGCTGGCGGCCGCAGCGGCTCGATCGGCGGGAACGCCGTCGCCGGGTCCTTCGCGTCGTAGGTCGTCAGGCCATGCGTGGGCCGGTGTGGGATCGGCAGCATGGCGCGTGAGTGGCGGTCTGGGGCAGGTGACATCGAGTCGCTCCGTTCGGTTCGTGCTCTCACCGGGCCGACATCATCGGCGGTGACCGTTGCGACGGTCATCGCTCCGGTCGAACTGGTGATGCAGTGACAGTCTGGCAAAGAGTGGGGCGACCATCTTCACGCGGGTCGAGCGCCGGCGCCTCATCCACTCTGGGCGATGCGTGCGACGTGTGACGTGCGACCGCCGTCGAGTCGCCGCTGATCTCGCCGGAGTCGTGCCGGGTTCAGGACTGCACGAGCGCGGCGAGGCGGTCGATGCCCTCGGCCAGGTCGTCATCACCGAGCGCGAACGAGAACCGACCGTAGCCACCGAGGCCGAATGCCTCGCCGGGCACGAACGCGACCTTCGCCTGATCGAGCACGAGGTCCGCCAGTTCCAACGTGTTCGTCGCCGTCACGCCGCCGATCGGTCGGTTGAGCAGCCCGGTGAGGTCGGGATACGCGTAGAACGCACCCTGCGGCTCGAGGCAGGTGACGCCGTCGATCGCGTTGAGCTTGGTGTGCATCGTCGTGGCGCGGCGGGCGAACGCGGTGCGCATCTCGTAGACGGCATCGAGCGGTCCCGACACGGCAGCGAGCGCGGCACGCTGCGAGATGTTCGCGACGTTCGAGGTCGCGTGGCTCTGGAAGTTCGTCGACGCCTTGATCACGTCGTTCGGGCCGATCATCCAGCCGACGCGCCAGCCGGTCATCGCGTAGGTCTTGGCGACGCCGTTGACGATGATGCACTGGTCGGCGATCTCCGGGACGACGGTCGCCATCGACACGAACGTGTGGTCTCCGTAGGTCAGGTGCTCGTAGATCTCGTCGGTGATGACCCAGACACCCTTGTCGAGCGCCCAGCGGCCGATCGCCTCGACCGCCTCTGGCGAATAGACCGAGCCCGACGGGTTGTCCGGGCTGACGAACAACAACACCTTGGTGCGGTCCGTGTACGCCGCGTCCAGCTGATCGATCGTCACCTGGAAGCCACTGGCGGCGTCGGTGTCGATCACGACGGGGACGCCCCCGGCGAGTGTGATCGCCTCGGGGTACGTGGTCCAGTACGGAGCGGGGCAGATGACCTCGTCGCCCGGGTCGCACAGCGCTGCGAACGCGGTGTACACGGCGTGCTTTCCGCCGTTGGTCACCAGCACCTGGGAGGCAGCGCACTCGAAGCCGGAGTCACGCAGTGTCTTGGCAGCGATGGCCTCCTTCAGCTCGGGCAGGCCCCCCGCAGGCGAGTAGCGATGGTTCTTCGGATCCGAGCACGCGGCGATGGCCGCGTCGACGATGTGTTGCGGCGTCGCGAAGTCCGGTTCGCCCGCTCCGAAGCCGATGACGTTCTCGCCGGCCGCCTGCATCGCCTTGGCCTTGGCGTCGACGGCGAGGGTGGCGGACGGGGCGATGGCGGCAAGTCGTTGGGAGGTGCGGTTCACGCCCGCCAGCCTGCCACAGCAAGTGCACGCTCCCAACGAGGAATTGGCTGTGGGATCCGACGACGCACCAGCCATGCTGGTAGCCGTGAGCGCCACCCCCCGAGACATCGTCATTCCCACCGACCTGAAGCCGGCCGACGGCCGGTTCGGTTGCGGTCCGTCCAAGGTCCGTCCCGAGCAGATCGACGCCCTCGTCGCCGCCCAGCACACGGTGCTCGGCACCTCTCACCGCAAGCCTGCGGTGAAGGACCTGGTCGGTTCGGTGCGCTCCGGCCTCACGTCGCTGTTCGGTCTGCCAGAGGGGTGGGAGATCGTCCTCGGCAACGGTGGCACCACCGTGTTCTGGGACGCTGCGACATTCGGGCTCATCCAGAACCGCAGCCAGCACCTCGTCTTCGGCGAGTTCTCGTCCAAGTTCGCCGGCGCATCGGCGGCTGCGCCGCATCTGGGCGAGCCCACCGTGATCTCGTCCGACACCGGCAGCCATCCCGTGGCGACGGCCGAGGACGGGATCGACCTCTATGCACTGACCCACAACGAGACCTCGACGGGCGTGGCGATGCCGTTGACCCGTCCGGCCGGCACCACCGCCGAGGATGCGCTCGTGGCCGTCGACGCGACCTCGGCTGCCGGCGGGCTGCACTGGAACCCCGCCGACGTGGACGTGTACTACTTCGCCCCGCAGAAGTGCTTCGCCGCCGACGGCGGCCTCTGGCTCGCCGCCTGCTCGCCCGCCGCGACGGAACGGATCGAGACGATCGGCACGAGCGATCGTTGGCGGCCGGCCTCGCTCGACCTCAAGATCGCCCTCGACAACTCCAAGCAGAATCAGACCTACAACACCCCGGCGCTCGCGACGCTGGTGATGCTCGACGCGCAGATTCAGTGGATGCTCGACAACGGCGGCCTCGAGTTCGCCACCGAGCGCAGCGCGCTGTCGGCCGCAACGCTCTACGGGTGGGCCGAGTCCCGCGAGTGGGCGACGCCGTTCGTCAGCGACCCGGCGATGCGTTCCAACGTCGTGGGCACGATCGATCTCGACGATGCCATCCCCGCCGACGCGGTCTGCGCGGCCCTGCGGGCCAACGGCATCCTCGACACCGACTCCTACCGCAAGCTCGGACGCAACCAGTTGCGCATCGGCATGTTCCCGGCGATCGACCCGAGCGACGTCGAAGCACTCACGGTCAGCATCGACCACGTCGTCGCTGCCCTCGCCTGACCTCGCCTGGCCCCGTGTCCGGGTCACCCCGAACGCGCATGGGGCCGGACGAGCAACCAGATTCGCTGGCAGACTCTCGTCATGAATGCGACCGACGTCTTGGAGTTCGGCACCGGCGACATCGGCCCGCTCGAACGTCCGGTGATGCTCGTCGGGCTCGAGGGCTGGTTCGACGCAGCGGGTGCAGCGATGCAGGCGGTCAACGCCTTCGTCAACGCCGAGCATGCGGTCACCGTCAGCTCGATCGACCCGGACCCGTTCTACGACTTCACCCAGCAGCGCCCGCACGTCTCGATCGATGACGGTGTCCGCGAGATCCTGTGGCCGTCGAACGAGTTCGTGTTGCAGCGCAATCCCGGTCATCGTGACGTCGTGGCACTGCTCGGCGTCGAGCCACACCTGCGTTGGAACACCTACGTGGAAGCGATCACGATCGTCGCCGATGCGCTCGGATGCGAGGCGATCGTCACCGTCGGGTCCGGCGCCGAGGCCATCCCCCACAGCCGCACGCCACCGGTGACCGGCAGTACCGCGACGGCCGAGCTCGCTCGGCGCCTCGGGCTCGTCGCCCCGTCGTACGAGGGCATCACCGGCGTGGTCGGCGTGCTGCACTCGGAGCTCGAGGCCCGCAGCGTTCCATCGATCTCGTTGCGCGTCGGGATTCCCCACTACCTCATGAATGCCGAGCACCCGCAGGCGGTGTCGGCTCTGGTGCGGCACATCAGCCACGTGCTCGACGTGCCCAGCACCACCGATCTCAGCGATCAGACCGACAGCTGGCGTGACGTCCACGACGAGATCGTCGCCAACGACGAGCAGTTGAAGATGTACGTCGCCCTGCTCGAGGCCGAGTTCGATCGGCGCGCCGAGGCGCAGATTCCCTCGGCCGACGACCTCGGTGACTCGTTCGAGGCGTTCCTTCGCGCGCAACGCGACGACCCACCGCACGACGAGCTGCCGCACGACGGCTGACATCACGCCTGGGGTCTGACCCCAGGCGTGGTCGCTCGATCAGGCCGTGGCGGCGCGGAAACCGGCGTCGAGGTCGGCGAGGATGTCGTCGATCGACTCCAGTCCGACGCTGAGGCGTACCTGCCCCTCGGTGACGCCCGACGCGAGCTGCTCCTCAGGGGAGAGCTGGCTGTGCGTGGTGCTCGCCGGGTGGATCACGAGGCTGCGCACGTCGCCGATGTTGGCGACGTGACTGTGCAGTTCGAGCGACTCGACGAACTTCTTGCCCGCCTCGGCGCCTCCCTCGATCTCGAAGGCGATGATCGATCCGGCACCCTTGCCCCGACCGTATTTCTGCGCTCGTTCGTACCACGGGCTGGACGGCAGACCGGCGAAGGTGACCGACACGACCTCGTCACGTGCGTCGAGGAACTCCGCGACCTTCTGGGCGTTCTCGAAGTGGCGATCCATCCGCAGGCTCAGCGTCTCGAGCCCCTGGAGGATGAGGAACGCGTTGAACGGCGAGATCGCCATGCCGAGGTCGCGCAGCATCTGGACGCGTGCCTTGATGATGAACGCGCCGTGCCCGAGAGCGGTGAAGTAGGCCAGTCCGTGATAGCTCGGGTCGGGCTCGGTGAAGTTCGGGAAGCGGCCCGATGCCGCATAGTCGAACGTTCCGCCGTCGATGATGGCGCCGCCGATCGACGTGCCGTGGCCACCGCAGAACTTGGTGAGGCTGTGCACGACGATGTCGGCGCCCCACTCGAGCGGCCGAATGAGGTACGGCGTGGGGACGGTGTTGTCGACGATGAGCGGGATGCCCGATTCGTGGGCGATCGCGGAGACGCCCTCGATGTCGAACACGTTGTTTCGCGGGTTGGCCAGGACCTCGCCGAAGAACACCTTGGTGTTGTCGGTGATGGCGTCGCGCCACTGGTCGAGGTTGTCGGGGTCGTCGACGAAGGTGACCTGGACGCCCATCTTCGGCAGCGTGTAGTGGAGGAGGTTGTACGTGCCGCCGTACAGAGACGGCGAGGCGACGACATGGTCTCCTGCCTCGCACAGCGTCATGATCGCGAGGGTCGCGGCCGACTGCCCCGACGCCACCACGAGCGCTCCGGGGAGGCCCACGGCCGTCATGCAGCCACCTTCCAACGCATTGATGCGGGCCTCGAGCGCACCCTGCGTCGGGTTCATGATGCGGGTGTAGATGTTGCCGATCTCGGCCAGACCGAACAGGTTCGCAGCGTGTTCGGTGTCGCGGAACTCATAGGAGGTGGTCTGGTAGATCGGCACCGCCCTGGCGCCCGTCGTCGGGTCGGGCTCGCCGCCGACATGGATCTGCTTGGTCTCGAAACCCCATTGCTCGCTCATATGCGACCGACGCTACCCCGCTAATTCCCGACCCGTCCAGTCAGCTTTCAACGGACGGTGTCCGTGCCGGTCAGACCGGCCGGTTCAGACGATGCGTTCGAACAGGTAGGCGAACGGGGACCGCGTGTACGCGATCGCACGTCCGTCCTCGTGCAGCCCCTGCCTGGTCACCTCGATGTCCCGCTTCGGAACGAGATGGGTGTCCAGGTCCTCGCAGGACACCGAGTAGCCGTCGTCACCGGACTCGACGACGGCGTCGAGCCGGTACCCCGGATCCAGTGATGCCATCGCCGCATCACCGTGGCTGGGATTCACCAGGAGGCGGCTGCGACGGTCTCGAACAGGCGTCGCCGGTCTCCGACCGGCCGATCCTGCTTCTCCCACAGTCGTTGCGTGCGCTCGGTCATCGTCCGGTCACCTGCCGGGGCCCGACCGTCGACGACCGGTCATGGGAGACGTTCACCGGTGGAGGCCTCGATGAGCGCGTAGACGTCGGTGCGGTCGAGGTGGACCTCGAGGGCGCGGGCCGAGTCGATGATCCGCTGCGGCTGCTGGGTGCCGATGATCGCGACCGGTTCGGCCGGGTGCGCCAGCACGAACGCGAGAGCCACGACCGAACGGTCGACACCTTCGCGGTCGGCGATCTCGTCGAGCAGACCGAGCACGGCGGCGTCCACGTCATCGCCGGTGGCGAGCCGACCTCCGGCGAGCGGGCTCCACGCGAGTGCCGTGAGACCGGTCGCTGTGCACAGGTCGAAGGTCCCGTCGAACATCGGATCGAGTGTCGTGACCGAGAACTCCGGTTGTGTCGACACCAGCGGGAACGGAAGATGCGCCTGGAGGGCGTTGGTCTGCGCGACGGTGTGATTCGACACGCCGACCTCGCGGATCTTCCCCGACTCCCGCAGCCCGGCCAGCGTTCCGGCCACGGCGGCTGGATGGGCGTAGAGGTCTGGGCGGTGGATCTGGAACAGGTCGATCGTGTCGACGCCCAGTCGCCGCAACGAGTCCTCGCACGCCGCGGTCAGGTGGCCGGGCGACGAGTCGTACGGGAGCGGTGGGCGAATCCCACCCTTGGTCGCCAGCACCATCCGGTCTCGCAGGCCCGGCGCACCAGCGAGGACTCGACCGAGCAGATCCTCGACAGCCCCGAAGCCGGTGCCGTCGGCCTCGAAGCCGTAGATGTCGGCGGTGTCGATCAGGTTCAGCCCAGCGTCGAGCGCGGTCTCGACGAGACGCCCTGCCGCTGCGACGTCGCCGGTGTCGGCACGCCATTGGCCGTAGGCGATCGGGCCGACCGGGCCCAACGAACCGAGGACGCGGGGTTCTGCATTCACGAGCGACGGCATCGCACCGACGCTAGTTGCCGGCCCCTCCGCAGGCGGTGGGCGGCCACCTCTCGACCTAAGTTGGGCACCGATGAACGCCTCCACCGAACCACTGCGCTACGGCGTGATCGGGACCGGAATGATGGGGGTCGAGCACATCGAGAACGTCAACGCCATGGACGATGCGGTGGTCACGGCGCTGAGCGACACCAACGCCGACTCTCGTGCCCGGGGCGCCACGGCTGCCGGACACGGGGTCGCGGTGTTCGACGACCACCAGGCACTGCTCGCGTCCGGGCTCTGCGACGCGGTGGTCGTCGCCACACCGAACTTCACCCACATCGACGTGCTGCCCGACGCACTCGCCGCCCCGGTCCACCTGTTGATCGAGAAGCCGTTGTGCACCACCGTCGCCGACTGCGAGCGGGTGCTCGCGTTGGCAGCCGCCCGCCCCGAGCACCTCGTCACGTGGATGGCGATGGAGTACCGCTACATGCCAGCGGCTGCCGAGGTGATCGAACTCGTGCACCGCGGCGCGGTCGGAACGCCGCGCATGGTGTCGGTGCGCGAGCATCGCTTCCCGTTCCTCGTCAAGGTCGACGACTGGAACCGATTCTCGGAGAACACGGGCGGCACGCTCGTCGAGAAGACCTGCCACTTCTTCGACCTGATGAACCTCATCCTGCGGGAACGTCCGAGTCGGGTGATGGCCTCGGGCGGCCAGGACGTGAACCATCTCGACGAGCGGTACGACGGGCGGACACCCGACATCCTCGACAACGCGTTCGTGATC
>JBAWHL010000528.1:0-1855 GCA_049593815.1 Ilumatobacteraceae bacterium
GGTGTCGGCATCACGAACCACCGGCACGACCAGGGTGCGTCCACTGCCCTTCTGGACATCGACGGCCAGACCCATGCTGACGTGCTCGTTCTCGATGAGGCGCGGCTTGCCATCGGCGCCTTCCGCGTACGTGTTCTTCATCGCCGGCACCTCGTCGGCGATGGCTCGCACGATGGCGTAACCGATCAGGTGGGTGAAGCTGACCTTGGTCTGGCCGGTACGGGCACGAAAGCCGTTGATCACCTTGCGGTTGACCTCGAGCAGCTTGGCAGGCACATTGCGGAAGCTCGTGGCGGTCGGAACAGTGAGGCTGCGTTCCATGTTCGTGGCGATGGCGGCACCCGCGCCGCGGATGATCTTGCCGGGCTCCTCGACGTCGGCGGCAGCAGGGGCCGGCGCGGTCGGCGCGGCGGGGGCGGGGGCGACCGCCGGCGCGGGAGCGCCGTTCGACGTGGCTGTGAGGTCGTCAGACGGGGCGCGGTGCGCTTCGGCGACCGCTTGCACTTTGGGCGACGACGCTGCGGCGGCCGCAACAGACGGTGCCGTCGAGCGATAGTCGGCGAAGAACTCCTGCCACGATGCGCTCACCGAGCTGGGCTCGTGGACGAACTGCTCGTACATCTCTTCGACGAGCCATGAGTTCGCGCCGAACTCCGATCCTTGACCTTCTGGTGCTGCCACACGGGCAGCGTACCGGCCGTGCACCTTCGCCGAGGAGTGTGAACGGTGTGCTGGGTGGTGTTCGCGACGCCCGGCACGGCCGCGCATCTTGACCAAGGCTTGACCTCCAGGCCTTGACCACTGTCGGTGCTACCGGGCTACGTTCGGTGGCACATCCAGACGAAGGAGACTCTTCATGGAAATGGCCCGCCTGAGTACCGGGGAGATGTTGAGCGGCGACGACATCGACGCCAACGCGAACCGCGAACGCACGCGCCAGCGGCGACTGAAGAGGTTGCTCGTCATGCTCGGGCTGGTGCTCGCGTACCTGATCTGGAGGTTGGTCAACGACAACCCGATCCGCCTCGGCATCCCCGGCTGGCTGATGGGGAATCCGGAGATCATCATCGCCCTCGGCCTGATCCTGATCCTCGGTACCGTCATCTTCATCCCGTTCCTCACGGCCGGGAAGTCACCGCACACGCTGCTGCGGTCGTCCGACTCCAACATCCGCCTCGACGACGTCGTCGGCGCCGACCAGACCAAGCGCGAAGCCATCGACAGCATGAATCTCTTCCTCGCGTCGGAGACGTTCGAACGAGAAATGGGCGGCAACGCCCGTCGTGGGGTGCTGTTCGAGGGTCCTCCCGGAAC
The DNA here is from genome assembly GCA_049593815.1 of Ilumatobacteraceae bacterium. Lineage (GTDB taxonomy): Bacteria > Actinomycetota > Acidimicrobiia > Acidimicrobiales > Ilumatobacteraceae > Sva-07. The sequence goes on from JBAWHL010000528.1 coordinate 1,315, forward strand.
CGGTAAGACCTACCTCGCCAAAGCGATGGCGGCCGAGGCAGGCGTGCCGTTCCTGTTCGTGTCGGCGAGCGAGTTCCAGTCGATGTACTACGGCCAGACGAACAAGAAGATCCGTTCGTTCTTCAAGGCGCTTCGCAAGGCCGCCCGAGACGAGGGCGGCGCGATCGGTTACATCGAGGAGTTCGACGCGATCGGCGGTGCCCGCAGCGGCATGAACACGGGCTCGATGCGTGAAGGAATCGTCGGTGTCGTCAACGAGCTGCTGGTCCAGATGCAGAGCTTCGACCTGCCGACGGGACCGCAGAAGTTCAAGGCCGGGTTCATCGACTGGTTCAACGGTTTCCTGCCCGACGCCCGACGTCGCCCCCGCCCGAAGCGCAAGGAAGCCAACATCTTGATCGTGGCGTCGACGAACCGCGCCGCCGACCTCGACCCGGCGCTGCTGCGTCCCGGTCGCTTCGATCGTGTCATCGCCTTCAATCTTCCTCCGCGTTCGGACCGACTGCAGATCGCCGAGTACTACCTCGCCAAGAAGAACCAC
>JBAWHL010000529.1:0-4414 GCA_049593815.1 Ilumatobacteraceae bacterium
TTCTTGGACTGCGATGCCGATGGTCGAGCCGTTCGAGGCGAGCACCTCGACAACGGCAACCAGACCGGCGTCGGTCATCGTGAGCACGCTGTCGCTGACGATTCCGGACGGCGATGTCGGCGAATCAAGCGTGCGCCACGACTGTCGCGACGGGTCGTAGGCAATGCCACCGGCGGTGCCGTTCCAGACGACGATCTCTGTGCCGGTCCACACCATGTCCGATTCAAGCTGTGACAGGCCGGCGACGATCGGTGCCTGCTGATCGGTGCCTTCGAAGACAGGGCCGTAGGCCCAGGTGTCGGTGACCGGTTCATAGCGGGCGATGGCAAGGTCCGGTTGTCCAGCCGGATTGATGCTTGCCGGGCCGAGTCCCCAGACGGCGTCGTCGCTCGCGACCGTTGCTGCAAGGAACATGTTGTCGACCTGTGGAAGGTCGGCCCACTCGCCGGCGACGGGGTCGAAGCGAGTGCCGCCACCCTTGGCGAGCGCGTACAGTTGGCCGTCGAAGTAGGCGCTGGTGAGCCCTGGATGCCCCCAGCCGGGGACCGTGAGGTTCTGCCAGGTGTCAGTCGTCGGGTCGTAGGCCGCGCCGTCGCTGAACGCGAACCCGCGGCTGAGGCTCGAACCCGCCCAGAAGACTGCCTCGCTTCCGGTCCACGCCGACACTGCGTACGGTCGAGTGTCGATCGGGGCATCAGACATAGGGGACCACTCGCCGAAACTTGCTGGGACGGCCGTGCTATCGCTGCGCGCCGGTTCGTCTTCGGGAGCTGGGTCCCGCAGCGCGCCGATGGCAAGGACTCCGGTGATGACCAGCGCGACCGCGGCCGCGACTGTGCCAATCGTCGCCCACCTCGAAGCTGGCGCCGTTCGTTCGTCCACACCCAGTGTCGAAGCGGGGCCAGACGCTGCGGCGTCGTCAGGCTTGGTGGTCGTCCCGGCGAGCGCGTCGGCCAGGTTTGGTAGATCTCGGCGGAGGCGATCTTCGAGTTGGGTCATGACAGTTCCTTTCGCAACACGGACAGGGCTCGCCGACGCAGCGATCGCACAGTCGACGGTCGAACCTCCATCTGCTGAGCAATGTCGTGATCGGACACGTCCACGAAGTACCGCAGCACGACGACGACACGCTGGTGTTCGGACAGGCACCCGAGCGCTTCTCGCAGTTCGACGAGTCGGGTGGGGAGTAGTTCGAAGCGCGGCTCTTGCAGTCCGCGTTGGAACCGCTCCTCGACAGAACGACGGCGGAGCGCCGCGGAACACCCGTTGACAACGGTCGTCCGCAAGTAGGCCCCGGGCCGATCGATCTCGTCCCAGCGCTCCCGGACAGCGATGAAAGACTCCTGCACGATCTCCTCAGCCATTGCGGCCGAATCGACGAGCAGCGTTGCCATGCGGACCATGCCCTCGCGTTCGGACGCGAAGAGTTCGGCCAAGCTGGCGTCAGCATCCGGCACCGGACCTGATTCGGATCGCGAGAACGTTCCCATCTACATCAACGATGCGTACCGGTTGGGAAATGTTGCATCACGTCTCAGATTCTCGCAGTGTGATGAGCGGCGAGCCGGCGATGCAACAGTGCGTGCCCGATCGAGACGACCACGGTGGACGTTCGTGCGCTCGCGGCGAATTCTGATACTGGTATCAGACCCCGATTCAGGTGCCCGAATCGCTCCGAAGCCGCGTGTCCCATCCGAGGGTGTCAGAGGGTCGTTTCGCGAATTCGGCCGACTTCGATCGGTTTTCATGTATCAGCGATGTATCAGTTCGGGGAGCACCGGGCTGTGTTGGCCTGTCCGGCCAGTGTCGGTCTGTCCGGACATCACCCCAGCTAGACCACTACGTTTCGATAGATTCCGGTACAGACCGGTACACCCCGATACATCCGTTTTTCCGTTTTGGGAGCAGGAGGCCGGGAGTTCGAATCTCCCCACCCCGACCAATACACAGGCGTGATGCGGTCGGCTGATCGTCCGAGAAGTCGGATGTTTCAGACTTCTGAGCGCTCACGACGCTCGATGAGGCGCCATGACACGCGCCCGTGACCCACGGACCCTGGGTTGCCGATGACTGTTCACGACTCCTCACTTGTTGGTACGACGACGGACTCATCGGGCTGCATCGGCGCCCTGCCGATCTGGAACGCCTCCTCGCTGCCGGCGACTGCCTCGTGATCATGACCAGTTGCGAGTCTGCGTCGTCGCGAGTCGTCGAGCGGAATCTGTCGGATCGGTTCGTGGCGAATCGAGCGGTCCTCGACGCGGCCGGGGTCGGGTCTGTCGAGGAGCACACCGATGCGGTCGTTGCCCGGATGTTGCAGGTGGAACGGGAGATGCTCGTGGACTTTGCGCCGTCGGTGCCAGTGCTGCGTGTGGACACCACCCACGGGTACGACCCGGACATGGACGCGATCCTTGCATTCGCGATCGCCACCAGAGATACGTGACCCCCGTGCGAGTCGCCCGGAACTGCCGTTCGGCGTTACCTGTCGGCTGATGTGCCATCGTTGCGACGGCGCTATTTCCGGGTGCTCGGCTTGGGCCGGAGTGTGGCGCGCCAGCTCGAGCGTCGACCGGATTACGGGGCGGACGTTGTGAGTGGATAGGCGTTGCCTATTCTGCCCGGACCGTTGGGTCGAGGCGCCGATGAGATGAGCATCATCAATCGAACCGGGCGCGGTGTCGTACGGCGAGCTGCTGACGTCGTTGTCGAGGCGTGTCAGGCAGTAGTCGTCTCGCTCGGGGGTGTTGGCTGACGGAGCGTCATCAGGCCAATGCCGACGAATGCGAGTGCAAGTCCGATGAGCGTGGCCAACAATCGCGTGGGCGGCCCGCTCAACTGTTCGTCGGTATCGAACCAGTAGTAGATGAGCACGGCGTTCGTCAGGAAGAACGCGTAGATCATGTAGTTGGCGCTGTAGAACGCCACTGCACCGAAGGAACAGACGAGCATGAGCACGACGACCAGCCCGTCAGATCCGGTGACTTCGAGGATCACGGTCGCGACGACAGCACCAACGAGCGTGCCGATGCCGCGCTGTGTTCCCTTGAGCAGCGTTTGGTGCATGTCGGGCAGGAACACGATGAGCACCACGATGGAGATCCAGTACGGATCGAGACCATCGGTCGTGATCCGGTACCCGACCACCACCGCAACTGCAACGAGGATTGCTCGGACCACGCAGTAGATCCCGATCCCGGAGCGTACGAGCGCGCCGAGGTTCGGTGGGGTTGACGGTGGTTCCGACTCGTCCTCGGCGGGTACCGGGACGACATGATCCCGCGACCTTCCGATCGCTGAGACGGCTGCGACGAGGATCATCGCCACGACTCCACCCAGCAGGAACGCTGCCGCTGTGATGGGTGGGTCCTCGGCGCGTGACTCGCCAATCAACACCGTGATGGCCCACAGGAGTACGAGATAGCCCGCTCGCCCGGCAGCGGGCCCAAGTCCGTATGCCAACCCCGTGAGGTAGCTGACCGCTGCGAGCACGAGCGCCGCCTGCCATGCCGTCTCCGCGGCGACATAGGACAGGAATCCGAACGCGCCGCCGACGAGCGTCACGATTCCCATGTGCACCATTCGCATCCGGAAGTTGCCGTCGCGACCCACCATCACGACGAGGACTGCGGCGATGCCGACCTGCAGCGCACCGACGCCGACGAGCGCCTCGATGGCCACCGCCACGAGAACCCCGACGATCGCATAGGCGGCCAGGCGGAGATTGAGCTTGGAATGGTCGATTGCGAGGAGGTGTTGCCATCGTCCGACCATGCTCGGCAACGTAGTTGAACGCGGCGAGCCGACCGGCAGATCCGCCCGAGCAGAGTCGAGTCCTGTCGGCGACAGTCCAGTACGCAACGAGAGTCCCCATGCCGACAGCTCGCACGAGCGTCGACACATCGGCCAAACCCGGGAGTATCTCGCGTGCGACTTGGGCCGCAGTGTGGCGCGGGCCGTGCCCGATCGCCGGTGTTATCCGGACCACTATCGAGTGGTCTCGCGGATACCCCGGCACTCGCTCGACCACTCGCGTCGGACGCACATACCGGGCACTCGGCGCGATCAGCGCTCCGTTGCGCTTCGTATCACGATCTGTGATACTAGGCGGATGGCGAAAGCGATTTCGGTCCGGCTCGATGACGACGCTGAACGTGCGCTTCGTATCTTGGAGGCGACCGGTCTGAGCCGGTCAGCGGCCATCCGCTCGGCCCTGCTCGCCTCGGCCGAACGGGTACGGAAGCGAAGTGAACTCGCGGCTGAGGTCGCGGCATTGGAAGCCGACGAAGCTGACCGAGCCGAGATGCTGTCGATCGCGTCAATGATGGAGGCGATGCGTGCAGCGGGGTGAAGTCTTCCGCTTCAAGGTTCCCAAGGGGGTCGGGCACGAACAGCAGGGTGAACGGTTCGGGGT
>JBAWHL010000530.1:0-3679 GCA_049593815.1 Ilumatobacteraceae bacterium
TCATCACACTGACCGCGTCCGTCGCCGCGCAGGATGCCCAGGTCGGACAGATCGCCTACGGGTCGTGCAAGGCCGGCGTCAACGGGCTGGTGCTGCCGATGGCGCGCGACCTGATGAACGAGGGCATCCGGGTCAACTCGATCATGCCGGGCATCTTCGCCACTCCCCCGATGCTCGGCGTGCCGCCCAAGGTGCTCGACGTGCTCAGCGCGTCCGTCCCGTTCCCGAAGCGCCTCGGCAACCCCGAGGAGTTCGGGTCACTCGTTCTCGAACTGGTCCGCAACGGCTACTTCAACGGACAGAACATCCGCCTCGACGGCGCCATCCGCATGCCGCCGCGCTGAGGCGAGCCCCCGGCGTCGGAGAACAAGCGCCTCCGCCGCACGCGGCGGTCCAGTCCGACGCTCGACTGGGCGACGAGTCACGACGCCGCGGTCACGAGCCAGGCCGTCACGACCACGACGAACACCAGCATGATCGCCTCGGCGGTGACGGTCGAACGAGCCTGCGCCAACAGGTTCTCGTCACCAGGTGTGGCGTCGAGCGCTGGGATCAATCGGAAGTGGTTGTACGCGCCGCCTGCAGCAGCGAGCGCGACTGCGGCTGTCTTGAGCAGCAGGATCTGACCCCACTCGCTGGACGTGAGTTCGCCGAACGAGTCGAGCACGAAAACGGCCATCACGAGGCCCGCAAGAGCGACAGCGACGAGCGCCAACGTCGCGAACGGTGAGAATCGGAGGAGGAGATCGTGCGCCTGCGTGGGTTGCCCGCGCCGGAACCGCACCCACATGATCGCTGCGATCGCGACCACTCCCCCGGCCCACACCGACCCGGCGATCAGGTGGACACTGTTGACGACCGCGTGCAGCGGACGAATCCCCTTGCTCACGGTGTGTCCGTCGAACCAGAACGAAACGATGAGCAGACCGACCCCGACGTATGCCATCCAGGACGACGAATCGGCGCGCCACCGCATCGGATGGTCGCTCCGGTCCATCCCGCCGGTGGTCGGCTGGTCCGCGGCGGGCGTCACCGTCGCCAACGGCGGAGCGGTGCGCCCTCGGGGGCCGAGCGCCACCGTCGAGTGAGCGGTCAGTCCGGCGGCGAGTCCGACCCCACCGATCACGCGCAGCACCGCAGCCGCACCAGCCGACGTGGAGAGGTTGTCTGCGAGCGAGATGCCAGCGACTCGTGCGACGCCGATGTACTCGATGCAGGCGCCGACTGCAACGACGACGCCGAGGATCCGCACGGCGCCAACGGTGGAGTGGAGTTCGGTCCGGGTGCCGCGCAGCACGAGTGCGAGAACGGCGAAGGTCCCGATTCCGAGGACGACGCCGAGAAGCCCGAGCAGTCGCCCTGTCCGGGAGAGGGCATCGCCGGGCGAGCCGGTGTCGACAGCGAGGAACTCGTCAAGATCGCCCGGCGGGACGGTTTGCCCTGCGTCGATCGGTTCGGCTTCGGTCGTGAGCGGTGCGGTGACGGTGAAACTGAACGAGCCCTCGATCGGGTGGGCGTCGCCGGCCTGCACCTTCCACCGGATTCCGATCTCGCCACCAGCCAGTGCGGGATCGAAGTGCAACTCGAACACCCGGTCGCCGACGACGCTGACCGACGTCGGTGTTCGCACCTGACCGGTGGCGTCGAGGGCAGTGAACTCGTCGCCGACTGGTGTCGCCGGGTTGGTGAAGAGAATCGTGACGGTGTCGACCGGCGCGTCGAGCACCGCCCCGTCGGCAGGGCTCGATGAATCGAAGTCGGTGTGGGCGAGCGCTGTGCCCGAACCCAGCACGACAGCCGCGAGCACGACGAGCACGCCGGAGATGCGCCGCAGGTCCGGCATCGAATGGCCACGCCCTCGTCGGGGCGCGCCACGTTGCGTCGCCGACGCGTGAGGTTCCACGACGCGGACACTAGGGCGCGGAGGCAGCCGCCGGGCCGCGACGGTCGGTGTGAGGTCGACAGCAGCCGCCGGTCAGCTCAGCGGACGACCATCGGGTCAGCGCTCGTGGTCCGACGGTGCGGCGTCTGCATCTCGCACATCGAGCTGGCGACTGACGGCGACGTCGTTCTCCGCCGCGTTGGGTCCGTACCCGAGGACGAGCGCGCCCTTGGCGCCGCATGCCGGGCAGCTCATCGACGCCACCAACAACATGTCGTCGACGTCGCTGGCGCCCTCGAGCCGACGCAGATGCGACACGTCGAACGCAGCGGGGTCGCTCGTGGTGTCGCAGGCCGCACACTGCACCCGACCCTCATCGGTCGCGATCAGCTGAGTGGTGAACCCGTCGTCCTCGGCCTGACGAAGGACCCCGAGCAAGGAGTCCGCTCCGGCGGGATTGGTGGCGTCGGGAGGCGTGACCGGCACACCTGCCTCGTTTCCCGGGTCGTTCGACATCGTCGTTGATCCTTCCTGTGGTCGAGCGGTCGGGATACCCCGACATCGACCAGCCGAAACGGTGAGCGTCAGGTGCTCTCCGGCGCTGGCACCGCTGAGGATCGACGGCGGAACGAGCAGGCACCGGGCATCACGAGGCTGTCGTCGAGGATCTCCGCGATGTGGCGTTGGTCCGCTTCCCATGCATCGAATCCGGGACGATCCCGGCACTCCTGCCGGATCACCTCGGCGACCTGGATCGCTGCGTCCTGCCACCATCCCGTGCCGACCGTGCAGGTCGCCGCGTCGAGCAGCTCGAACCCGCGACCTCGAGCTTCCTGGACGAGTTCCTCCATCGACCAGAAGACGTTCGGGGACCGTCGCAGGGTCGTGTCGGTCGTCGACCAGAGGTCGGCAACGGCGACGACCCCGTCCGGCCGCACGACGCGGGAGACCTCGTCGAACAGGCCATCCAGGTCGTCGAGCAGCGAGACGACACCGTTGACCATCACCGCGCCGACGCACCCGGTGCGCAGCGGAAGACACGCTGCAACCGCCTGCGTCGCCGGAAGCAGCGGAAACAACCGGCGCGAGGCGTCAACGCTGCCCGGAGCCGGCTCGAATGCGAACGTCTCGTGGCGGGTTGTGCGCTTGATCCAGTCCGCGACTCCACCGAGGCCGGCCCCGACGTCGATCCATGCCCCACGCCGGGGAGCATGCGCGCCGAGCGTCCGCGAGACGAAGTCGAGCAACTGGGGGAACCCGGCCATGGGCGACGCGGCCGCCGATCTCTCCGCACCGCGCAGGCCGAGTTCTCGGATGACATCGGCGCGCCACGCGGCCGCAGCGTCGAACACCGGGCCGTCGGCGGCCAGTTCCGTCGTCACGGTTCTCCTCCCGACGATTCCGCTCCCGACGGCGCACCAGGGGACCTCCGTCGCAACCACGCCGAGAACGGCTTCAAACCGAGCAACGCGGTGAGCGCGATCACCGTGGCCGTGACCGCCGCGACCCAGAAGCCGACACCCACCGCCAACCCGACCGCTGCGGCAGTCCACAACGACGTCGCCGTGGTGATCCCGCTGACGGCGCCGCGATGTTTGATGATCGCCCCACCGCCGATGAACCCGATGCCGGCCGCAACGTACGACGCGATGCGGGTGACGTCGATGCGAACGTTCGTGTCGGCGGGATCACCGACGAACTGGTCGAAGGCACCGACCGACACCGCTCCGAACAGCGCCGCACCGAGAGCGAGCAGCAGGTGTGTTCGCAGGCCGGCGTCCTGACCGTCGACCTCGC
>JBAWHL010000531.1:0-42306 GCA_049593815.1 Ilumatobacteraceae bacterium
GTGGAGTACCCGAGCGACTCGATGCGGCCCGCCGTCTCGGCTGCCTGACCGGCGCTGACGCCGTCGGTGTGGAACCAGACACCGAGGTTCGATGGGCCGGTGAGTCGCTCTCGTGCAGTCATGCGGCCGACGTTACGACGGAGCCCCCGCCGGTGATCAGTCGGGGAGCATGGGCATCGTCATCCCCGGGTCGCCGCGCATCGTCGTGGCGCGTCGAATCGACGACGAACCGAACCGGTCACGCACGGCATCGACGACCAACTCCAGTCCCGGTGCTTCGGTCCGGTCGAACGCCAAGGCCAGTTGAACGGCACCGGCGTTCTGCAGGTTGCCGACCGAGACACCGAGCAGGGTGAGCCCCCGGCTGTTCAACAACTCCCAGTTGGCGTCGAGCAGCGCGGCCGCAGTGCCGTGGATCGTGGAGGTCGACGCCGTCGCGGCCGGTAGCGAATACGAACGCGTGGCCCGTGCGAAGTCGTCGAAACGGACTCGCAGGGTGATCGTTCGGCCCACCCGTTCGGCGCTGCGCATCCGGCGGGTGATTCGATCGACCAACCGCCAGAGGACCACGTCGATCTCGTCGCGCGAGCGCGAGCGGCGCCCGAGGGCCTGCTGGGAACCGATGGAGCGGCGTCGCCGGCCGGTCTCGACGGGCCGTGGGTCGTGGTTGTGGGCGAGGGCGTGGAGGTGGCGGCCGCTGGCCGGGCCGACGATGCCGGTCAGCGCGGCCTCCGACAGATCGGCCACATCGGCCACGGTGTGGATGCCGCGCTGTGCGAGCTTGTCGGCGGTGATCCGACCCACTCCCCAGAGCCGCTGAACGGGGAGCGGATGCAGGAAGGCGAGCTCGGCGTCGGGCTCGACCACGAGCAGGCCGTCGGGCTTGCCGACGGCGCTGGCGACCTTGGCGAGGAACTTCGTGCGCGCGATCCCGACGGTGATCGGCAATCCGACCTCATCGGCGACGCGCCGGCGCAGGACGGTGGCGATCTCGCGTGGTGTCCCGGCGAGCCTCCAGAGACCGGCCACGTCGATGAACGCCTCGTCGATCGACATCGGCTCGACCGTGGGTGACGTGTCGCGGAAGATGGTGAACACGTCCTCGCTCGCCGCGGTGTAGGCATCGAATCGAGGGGCGACCCCGATCAGGTCGGGGCACACGCGTCGCGCGGCGTGCGCCGGCATCGCGGTGCGCACTCCCATGCGCTTCGCCTCGTAGCTCGCGGCCAGGACGACGCCGCCGGTCGCCGAGCAGCCGACGGCGATCGGCTTGCCGCGCAGCGACGGGTCGTCGCGCTGCTCGACCGAGGCGTAGAAGGAGTCGAGGTCGGCGTGCAGCACCGTCGCGGTGGATCGGGGTGGCGCAGACTCGGACATCGAACACATGTTCGCACGTCGGGTGCAGCGCTGCAACCCGTTCTGGTTCCGGTTGCGGTTGCGGTTGCGGTCGCGGTCGCGGTCAGGCGAGTGGACGGTGGGTGAGCCAGTTGCCGGAGACGATGGGAAGCAGATCGAGCCCGGACCCGTACCGATAGGACCAGGCGATGACGCCGGACTCGGTGACGACGGCGATGCGGGTGTAGCGGCCGCCGACGACGTCTTCGACCTCGTCGAGCACCTCGAGCGCCTCGGTCAGGGACTCGGGGCGCAGGCCGAACACCCGGCCGTGGATTCGGGCATCGGTACGCGGTTCGTTCGCGTCGGCGAAGACCGCGGCGGGATAGTCGAAGCCCGTGTCGAAGAGCTCGCCGACGACCGTGTCTGCGCACCCGTCGTCGAGGACCCATGGCTCGAGGAAGTGCCAGCGGACATCGCCCGGCAGCAGCGTTCCGTACACGAAGACGTGGGAGATCCCGGCGGGGTCCCGACGGCACGCCGCGTTGCTCGTCGGTGTGCCGTCCACGCTCACGACGTCGAGTCTCGGCGCTCGCGTGCGCCCCAGACCGTGCCGGCGAGCATGAGGGCGACGCTGACCACGAGGATGGCCGTGGCCAGCACGTTGACCTCGGGAGGGAACTTCACACGGAAGCTGCCGTTGATGTACAGCGGGAACGTCACCAGGGAGCCGGCGTTGAACAGGGTGATGATGAAGTCGTCGAGCGAGAGCGCGAACGACAGCAGCGCTGCTGCCAGGATGCCGGGCAGGATCAACGGGAAGGTGACCTTCCAGAAGGTGCGCAGCGGCGATGCTCCGAGATCCTGGGCGGCCTGCTCCAGGGTCCAGTCGAACCCGCGCACGCGGGCCCGCACGGTCAGTGCCACGAAGCTGACCTGGAACATCACGTGGGCGATCACCACGGTGGTGAATCCGCGGGTGATGTCCCAGTCGAGGAACAATGTCGCCAACGAGGAGCCGAGCACGATCTCCGGCGTCGTCAACGGGAGCACGAGCAGGAAGTTCAAGCCGCCGCTGCCCTTGAACTGGTAACGCGCCAATGCGATGGCGATCAGCGAGCCGAGCAGCGTGGCGACGAGGGTCGAGAGCGCGGCGATCTTCAGGCTCTCGATGAACGCGTTCGTCAACGACTCGTCGCCGAACGGATCGGCCCAGTTGGACAGCGTGAATTCCTGCCACTCGACGTTGTAGTTGCCCTTCGGCTTGTTGAACGAGAAGGCGACGATCCAGATGATCGGGACGAAGAGGTAGACGAGCGCCAGGCCCGCGTACACGTTCAGCGCGGTTCGGGCGATGCGCCCACCGGTGGACGACGGGACGCTCATGTCAGCGCCCTCATGTCAGCGCCCTCATGTCAGGTCTTCCGTGCCGAAGAAGCGGCTGTAGATCACGACGAACACCGTGATGATGAACATCAGCACGAACGACATCGCCGATGCGAGCGGCACGTTGTTCTGCACCAGGAACTGGTCCTGGATCGAATTGCCGATCATCGTCGTGTTCGGGCTGCCGAGGTACAGCGAGTTGACGAAGTCGCCCGCTGCCGGAATGAACGTGAGGAGCGTCCCGGCGAAGATGCCCGGGATCGACAGCGGCAGCACGACCTTGGCGAACGCCGACGTCGACGTCGAGTAGAGGTCCTTGGCCGCGTCGACGAGGCGGACGTCGATCTTCTCCAGGCTGACGTAGATCGGCAGCACCATGAACGGCAGGAAGTTGTACGTGAGGCCGAAGACGACCGCGGCGGGCGTGTTGATCAATCGGCCGTTGTCCATGATGCCCGCCGTCTCGAACAGTCCGGAGACGTGGAACGATTCGATCAGTCCCACGATCACCCCTTCGTCGGACAGCAGGCTGCGCCAGGCGATCGTGCGAATCAGGTACGACGTGAAGAACGGGATGACCACGAGACCGAGCAGCAGCGTGCGGTACCGGCCGCCGCGGAACGCAATCACGTAGGCCAGCGGATATCCGATGGCGATGGTCAGGGCGGTCGCGATGCCCGCGTAGAGGAATGCCCGTTGGAACTGCGGTCCGAAGTCGGTGAACGCGTCGACGTAGTTCCCGAAGTTCCAGTCGAAGTCGGCTTCGACGGCGAACCGGCTGGGCAGTGTCGACAGCGACAGGCGGAGCAGGGTGAACAGCGGCGCCAGGTAGAACAGCGCGAGCCACAACATGCCGGGTTTCAGCAGCCCGTACGGTGCGATCTTGCGTCGGGTCTCGGGCGTGCCGGTGACCGCGACCACCACGAGCATCAAGACGCTCGCCAGCACGAGCGACAGCGCGACGATCGCGAGTGGGCCCGTGAGGATGCGGGTGCCGACGGCGACGAGGAGCACCCCGGCGCCGACGAGCGCGCCGAGGCCGAGCAGCTCCGGGCGTCTGACGCCCGTGCGCTCGACCTTCGGTCGCTCGACGGTGGTGGTCACCGCATCAGGCTCCGGTGATCGCAGAGAACGCGGCGTCGTACTCGGCCTCGACCTCCTCGGAGAGCTGGGCGAACGACTGGGTGTTCGCCAGCGTGGCCTCGTCGGGGAAGATCAGCGGATCGTTGGCGAGATCGGGGTCGATCTTCTCGACCTCGGCGCGGACACCGGTCACGGGTGAGACGTAGCCGACCCACGCGGTGATCTGGGCGGCCTGGACCGGGTCGTACACGAAGTCCATCCACTTGGCAGCGGCGTCGATGTTGGTGGCCCCCTTCGGGATGACCATCGCATCGGCCCACGCCGTCGCACCGGATTCGGGGAACACGAACCGGACCGCAGGATTGTCGCGGGCGATCGCCGCGACGTCGCCCGACCATCCGATGGTCACCGCCAGGTTGCCGTTCGACAGGTCGTCGAAGTAGTCGTTGCCGTGGAAGCGTCGGATCTGGCCATCGGCCTTCGCCTGCTCCAACTTGTCGAACGCGGGTGCCGCTTCGTCGTAGGAGGAGAGTGTGGAGATGTCGATGCCGAGGCTCATGGCGATCACGCCGATCGTGTCGCGCATCTCGGTGAGGGCCCCGACCTTGCCGGCGAACTCCGGGTCGAAGAGGTCGTCGACGCTGGACAGCTCTCGCCCCGTCACGTCGATGTTGTAGGCGATGCCCGCGAACCCTGTCTGCCACGGGAGGCTGTACGTGCCGTCGGGATCCCACGCCGCGCCCTGGAGGTCCGGGCGCAGGTTGGCGGCGTTCGGGATCAGGTCGAGCGGGAGTTCGTCCAGCCAGCCCAGCGTGATCAACCGACCGACGAGCCAGCCGGTCGGGGCGATGATGTCCGGATCGATCGGTTCCCCACGACCGAGCAGGGGCTGGATCTTGGCGAAGTACTCGTTGTTGTCGTTGAACGCCTCGGTGTAGCGCATGTCGATGCCGGTCGCTTCGGTGAACCGGTCGACGGAGCCGGTGAGGCCGTCCTCGGTCGGGTCGATGTACGACGGCCAGTTCTCGAAGAAGAGCTCGTTGCCGCCGCCACCGCTGCTCCCACCGTCACCGGACGTCGCGGGGCTCGAGCCGGACGAGCCCGACGAATCGCCGTCGCTGCCGCCGCACGCCGCCAGCAGGGCGGGCAGGGACACACCCGCGGCGCCGAGTGCGCCGGCGCGAGCGAGGAGCTGGCGCCGGGTCAGCGGCCCGCGTGCGCCGAGGAGCGGATTGGTGAATGGGTTGGTTCGGCGAGTGGTCATGACGTCCTTCGGGTCGGTTGATGGGTTCGGTGGAGGTGGTTGCGGTCGGTGAGGGTGCGGCGTGCGCGATCAGGCATCCGCCAGCTCGTCGAGCGTCTCGATGTCGTTGGAGGTGGCGCCGGGGCGGCGTGGCCACCCCGACAACAGGAAGGCACTGCCGGGCTCCCAGGCGAGGTGCACGGTGCTGCCCGGGTGGAGGAATGGAATGTCGGTTCCCGTGGTCACCGTCGCGACGACCTCGGTGCCGTCGCCGACGTTCGCCACGAGCCGAGCCGTGGCCCCTTGGAACACGACGTCAGCGACCGTGCCCTCGATCGATCGGCCGTCATCGCGCGCGGTCGGAACCGCGGTGAGACGCTCGGGCCGCAACATCACCGAGACCGGTGCGCCGAGTTGGCGGTCGACGTTCGTGCGTGCCCGAACGGTCGGCCCTGCGGTGAGTTGGACGACGGTGTCGCCCTGCTCGGAGCCGCGGACTTCACCAGGCAGCAGGTTCGCGGATCCGATGAACCCGGCGACGAACAGGCTGGACGGGCTGTTGTAGATCTCCTGTGGGGTACCGATCTGCTCCACGCGCCCGTCGCTCATCACGGCGATGCGGTCGCTCATCGTCAGCGCCTCGCCCTGATCGTGGGTGACGAACACGAATGTGATCCCGACCTCGCGCTGGATCAGCTTCAACTCGAACTGCATCGCCTCGCGCAGCTTCAGGTCGAGTGCGGCCAGCGGCTCGTCGAGCAGCAACGCGCTGGGGAAGTTGACGAGGGCGCGAGCCAGCGCGACCCGCTGCTGCTGTCCGCCCGAGAGCTGGGAGGGGCGGCGGTCGGCGAACTCGGAGAGTCTGACCACCTCGAGCATCTGGGCGACGGCGGACTCGTACTCGCTCTTGGACTTCTTCTTGGCCCGCGGGCCGAAGCGGACGTTGTCGGCGACCGTCATGTGAGGGAACAGGGCGTACTGCTGGAAGACGGTGTTGACGTTGCGCTTGTACGGCGGAACCCGGCTGACGTCGACGCCTTCGAGCATGACGCGGCCCGATGTCGGTTGTTCGAAACCGGCGATCATCTTGAGTGTCGTGGTCTTGCCGCAGCCCGACGGTCCGAGCATCGCGAAGAACTCGCCCTGTTCGATTCCGAAGTCTGCGTGCTCGACGGCAACGAAGTCACCGAACGACTTGCGCACGTTGTCCAGCTGAATGACGTGGCCGGTCATCTGCGCCCTGCTCTCTCGGACCCGGTGTTCATGCGAGGGGGAGAATAGCCCGGTTCACGCACGCGTTCGACGGCGTCGACGGGTCCTTCACGAAGCGGCAACAATCGGCCCGTTCACCCCCATCGCGCGTGGCAATCTGTGCGGATGGCAACGACGCTGTCTCAACTCAATTCCAACTTCATCGGTGGCGATTGGCAGGCCGCCGCCGACGGCGCGACCGACGAGGTCGTCAACCCGGCAACCGGTGCCGTGATCGGGTCCGTGCCCGCGTCCGGCGCCGCCGATGTCGACGCCGCAGTGCACGCGGCGTCTGCCGCGTTTCCGGCCTGGGCAGCACTCACGCCGCGCGAGCGGAGCGAGATCCTCCACCGGGTCGCCGACATCGTCGACGACAACATCGAGGAGCTGTCGAAGATCGAGTGCGAGAACGTCGGCAAGCCTGTCGGGATCGTCGAGTTCGAGATGGACCTCACACAGGACAACTGGCGGTTCTTCGCCTCGGCCTGCCGCTTCCTCGAGGGCAAGGCGGCGGGGGAGTACATGTCCGGCTACACCTCGATGGTGCGGCGTGACCCGCTCGGGGTCGTTGCGTCGATCACCCCCTGGAACTACCCGCTGAACATGGCGACGTGGAAGCTCGGTCCGGCCCTCGCCGCGGGCAACACCGTGGTGCTCAAGCCGTCCGAGCTCACGCCGTACTCGGTGCTGCGTCTGGCCGAACTGACCGCCGACGTGCTGCCTCCCGGTGTGCTCAACGTGGTGTGCGGTCAGGGTCACGTGGCAGGCCAAGCGCTCAGCGAGCATCCGGACATCGCGATGATCTCGATCACCGGCAGCGTCGGCGCCGGCAAGGCGGTCGCTCGTTCCTCGGCGGAGTCACTCAAGCGTGTGCATCTGGAACTCGGCGGCAAGGCACCGGTGATCGTCTTCGACGACGCCGACATCGAGGCCGCGATCGAGACGCTCAAGGGCATGGCGTACTACAACTCCGGTCAGGACTGCACCGCACCGTGTCGGGTGATCGCCGGAGCCAAGGTCTATGACGACTTCGTCGCGGGATTGACCGACGCCGTCGGATCGATCGTCACGGGTGACCCGATGGCCGAGTCGACCGAGATGGGGCCGGTGGTGTCGTCGGCGCAGCTCGATCGCGTTGCCGGATTCGTCGATCGGGCACGCGAGGCCGGCGGTGAGGTGACCGTCGGTGGTCAGCGCAAGTCCGGCGCCGGGTTCTTCTACGAACCGTCCGTCGTCGTCGGCGTCGATCAGGCGTCGGAGATCATCCAGCGCGAGGTGTTCGGTCCGGTCGTCACGGTGCAGCCCGCGGCGGATGAGGAGACGGCGCTCGCCATGGCAAACGACGTCGACTACGGGCTCGCCGCGAGCGTGTGGACCGCCGACGTCGGCCGGGCGATGCGCATGAGCAAGGCGCTGCAGTTCGGCGCGGTGTGGGTCAACGACCACATCCCGATCGTGTCGGAGATGCCCCATGGCGGCTTCAAGCAGTCCGGCTACGGCAAGGACATGTCGATGTACGCCGTCGAGGCCTACACCGAGGTCAAGCACGTCATGATCAAGCACTGACCCGGAGAACTGCTGAGCCGCGTCGGGACCTCGGGGACCTCGACGTTACAAATGGGGTCTGACCCCTGTTGTAACGGTCGGGGTCAGGCTGGGGGGCGGTCGGTGCCGGTGGGGTCGGTGGCGTCGTGGGCGGCGATTTCGTCGTCGAGCTGTTGTTGCAGCGACGGCGCGGCCAGCCCGATGACGTCACCGTCGGTCGGGATCGGATCGTTGTGGCACAGCACCGCCATCTTGCCGTCGACCACGCGGACCATCGGGATGAACAGTTCGTCCTCGAACGCTCCGACGATCGTCGGGCCACCCGGTGCGCCGCGAACGCGCCAACCCTGACGTGACCGCTCGTCGAGGGTGGCATAGCTGATGCCCTCGATGCCGATCACTCGTCCCAGGTACTCCTGAGGCACGGACGCATCACCGTTGCGACGCTTGGACGGCATCAGCTGGAACACCTCGCGACGACCGAAGACGCGAGCGAATCGGGCAGTCCCGAGCGCATTCACCTCGTCGTTGGACGTGAACGCCAGCAGACGCCCGATCCCGCGCAGGTCGAGGGTGTGGGTCGCGTCGTCGGCCAGGACGCTCATCCGTCGGGCCTGGAGCCCTCCGGCGATCGCTCGTGTCACGTTGTACGGGTCGGTGTCGACGAGCAGCGTCTTGATGTTGCGCTGGTGCAACTCGCCGGCCAACCCGCGGGCCACGGCATGGGCGCCGGCGATCAGCACCCCGTTGGCGTGTGGATCGGCGAGACCCAGCCACCGGGCGGCCGGCCCAGCGAGGAACCCGTAGACGACGATCGTGCCGATGATCACGAGGAAGACGATCGGGACGATCTTCGACGCGTCGGGGATGCCCTCCTGCTCGAGCCGGATCGCGAAGATCGCCGACACCGCAGCGGCGACGATGCCTCGAGGAGCCATCGTCATGAGGAACACACGCTCACGCCAACTCAACGACGTCCTGACCGACGACACGATCACCGTGAGCGGTCGAGCGACGAGGACGAGGACCGCGAGGAAGACCAGCGACGGCAACAGCACGTCGCGCAGCGCGTCGGGGTCGATGCGGGCGGCGAGGAGGATGAAGAGCACCGAGATCAGCAGCGTCCGCAGGCTCTCGTTGAACTCCAGGACCTGGCGGATCGTCGAACTCTCGCGACGGGCCAGGTACATGCCGAGCACCGTGACCGTCAGCAGCCCGGCCTCCTCCTGCACTTCGTTCGTCAGGACGAACGCGCCGATGACGAACGCGAACACGACGGGGACCGTCAGCTGGTCCGGGATCAGGAACCGTCGCAGCGCCGTGTCGAGGACGGCCGCGGCGGCGAGCCCGATGCCCACACCGGCGAAGATCGTGAGGAGCACGACGCCGACGACCTTGATGACCGCCTCGTCCGGGTTGTCGAGCAGGACGATCTCGAACGCGACGAGCGCAGCGGTGGCGCCGATCGGGTCGATGAGCACACCCTCCGCCCGCAGGATCGGCCCGGTCGGCCCGGCGGGACGCACGAAGCGCAGCAGCGGGCCGACGACCGTCGGGCCGGTCACGACCAGCACGGCGCCCAACACGATGGCCGCCTGATTCGAGATTCCGAAGATCTCCCTCGCTCCGTACCATCCGATCGCGAACGTCAGTGCCGCGCCGATCGTGATGAGTCGCCGCACGACCGTGCCGGTGTTGCGCAGTTCCCTCGGTGGGAGGTCGAGCCCGCCTTCGAAGAGGATGAGCGCGACGGCGAGCGACACGAGTGGGAACAGCGTGCCGCCGAGCAGTTCGTCGGGGTCGACGATGCCCGTGACGGGGCCGAGCAACAGTCCGGCCACGAGCAGGGCGATGATCGACGGGACCTGGGCGCGCCAGGCGAGCCACTGCGCCAACATGCCCGCGCCGAGGATCACCGCAAGGGTCGGCCCGAACGACGATTCGCTCGCCGCGACGATGCTGAAGTTCACCAGCCCATCACCAGGCTCAACAGTTCGGGCCCGCGCCGGTCGACATCCGGTCGGAGCGTAGCCGGGGCTCGGTCGTCTGTCATCGGTCTCTCAGCCGTCTCTCAGCAACATGCTCTGACCAGGCGCGTCGCGGGCAGCCGTCGCGGCGGTCGTGCGTCGCCGGCGATGTCGGTGACGAGGAGCGGCGGTGGACGGGGGCCGGAGCGCGCCGTGGGGGGATACGGTCGCACCATGGCGGCACGCATGGAACGGCTCACCTTTCCCGGCAGCCAGGGGGTCGACCTCGCTGCCCGAATCGACCTTCCCGCAGGCCCGCCGCGGGCGTTCGCCCTCTTCGCTCACTGCTTCACGTGCAGCAAGGACATCGCTGCGGCGTCACGCATCTCGCGAGCCCTGACCGAGCTCGGATTCGGTGTCATGCGGTTCGACTTCACCGGTCTGGGCATGAGCGACGGCGAGTTCTCGAACACCAACTTCACGTCGAACACCGACGACCTCGTCGCTGCAGCGGACACCCTGCGCACTCGCTTCGCCGCGCCACAACTCCTGATCGGCCACTCCCTCGGTGGCGCCGCGGTGCTCGCCGTCGCACACTCCATTCCCGAGGTGCGCGCCGTCGCCACGATCGGTGCCCCGTCGAGCCCGAGCCATGTCGAAGCGCTGTTCGGTTCCTCCCTCTCGGCCATCGAGGACGACGGCGACGCCGACGTGGAACTCGGTGGACGGACATTCACGATCCGACGGCAGTTCCTCGACGACCTTCGACGTCACGTCGTGACCGAGCAGGCAGCGACGTTGCGCTCCGCGCTGCTCGTGTTGCACTCGCCGATCGACAACACCGTCGGCGTGGAGCACGCCGCGGAGATCTTCGGTGCGGCACGCCACCCGAAGAGTTTCGTCTCGCTCGACGGTGCCGATCACCTGCTGACCAACGCCGCCGACGCGTCCTTCGCCGCGTCGATGATCGGAGCGTTCGCGGCGCGCTACGTGACCGACGAGAGCGGCGCGGCCGATGTGCCGCGCGCGAGTGCACCCGTCGTCGTGGCCGAGACGACGCAGGGGCCGTTCCTCAACCACGTCGTCGTCGGGCGCCATCGAATGCTCGCCGACGAACCGGTCTCGATCGGCGGATTCGATGCTGGCCCGTCGCCATACGACTTCCTCGGTGCGGCGCTCGGGGCGTGCACCTCGATGACGCTGCGGATGTATGCGGACCGCAAGGGTCTGCCGCTCGACCGGGTGAGCGTCGAGGTCACCCATGACAAGGTGCACGCCGACGACTGCACCGAGTGTGCCGACAACGAGGTACTCGCCGGTCGCACGGGCATGATCGACCGGTTCGAGCGGGTGGTGCACATCGTCGGTGATGAACTCAGCGCCGACGACCGGCAACGCCTCCTGGCGATCGCTGACCGGTGCCCGGTGCACCGAACCCTGGAGTCGGCGAGCGTCATCGTCACGCACGCCGGCTGACGCTCCGGATGAGGTCGCTGGGTCGCTTCGGGCCGTCGATCAGCGACGCGCGTCGTCGGGAACCACCGACAATTCACGCCGCCCCACACCGCTGCCTCCTCTAGGGTCGCCCGCCATGGGGAATCTGGCGGAGGATGTCGAATTGACCGAGGTGGGGCCCGGGACCTTCGAGCGGACACTCTCGGCGGACTGGGAGATCTGGGGCCCCAACGGTGGATACGTCGCCGCGGTTGCGCTGCACGCCGCACATCGCCACTGCGGCCGTGCCCGGCCGGCCAACATCACGGTGCACTTCCTCGGGGTGGCGAACTTCGACGAGCCGGTCACGGTGACGGTCGAGACGTTGCGCAGCGCCCGCCAGGTGTCGAGCCTGCTGGTGCGCATCGACCAGAGCGGTCGCCCGATCCTGAGCGCCATGGTCTGGGCGGTCGACGCCGACCTCGGCGGTCTGGCCCATGACGCTGCGGTGATGCCGAACGGTCCGACGTGGAGCGAGTGCCCGACGATCGAGGAGCGATGGGCGGGGGCCGACGAGCCGTCGCGATATCGATTCTGGGACAACTTCGAGCAGCGACCGCTCACGTGGATCGCCGACTGGGAGAACCGGGAGCCGCAGCCGCCGCTCTACCAGAACTGGATGCGGTACGTGTCCGGCGACGCACCTTCGGATCCGTGGGACCAGGCGGCGCGCCTGCTCGTGCTCGTCGACCTCGGGGGCTGGCCGGCGGTCGGCCGGGCTCATCTCGACAACAGTTGGATCGCGCCGAGCATCGACGTGTCGTGCGAGTTCCACCGCCTGCCGTCCGCTGACGAAGGCGAGCCCCGAAACAGCGACGAATGGTTGCTCCTCCATGCGCAGAGCCCGCACGCCGGCGATGGTCTGATCGCCACCCACCAACAGGTCTGGAACGACCGCGGAGAACTGTTGGCGAGCGGCATCAGCCACCTGCTCTGCCGCCGCGTCGGCTGACGCTCATGGCTCGTGCAGCGGTGTCAGGCGGGTGAGGCGTCCGCCGGCTGGACCGACGCCAGCGAGCCGTCACGTCGACGGACCAGGGCGGCGTTGAACTCGGCGCTCATCAGGGCAGTGATCGCCAGGAGGCTGAGCCAGGTGACCAATCCGAGGACCAGCGCGAACTGACCGTAGGTCTCGCCGGCTCCTTCGGTGATCCTGAGCACGATCGCCGTCCCGAAGTGCTGGAGCAGGGTGTAGATGACCCCGGCGGCGATCGCCCCGGGCCAGACGTCCCGCCACGTCGGTGAGGCGGAGGCGAGGTAGCGGAACATGGCTGCGAGCGTGGCGATGTTGATCGCGACGGTTGCGGCGACCAGGAGGATCCGGCCTCCGATGGGGAGGTCGGCCTCCTCGACGATCGTCGCGATCGCGAGGCTGCCGATCTGGGCCGCTCCGATGAACACGAGCCCGAGCAGTGCATGGCCACGCTGGACCGGCATCGCATTGCGGTGATCGACGTCGACTTCCCAGATGTCGTCCTGCGCCATCTGCAGCGCGACGAACGCCTTGGTCGCCGACCAGAGCGCGCCGCCGAGCCCGATCATCAGCACCCAGATGTTCCCGTCGAGCGAGGTCGGGTCGTCGGCCAACTGTGGGCCGAGGACCGGAATGTCGCTGAGCGCTCCTTCGATGATCCGCTCCTGCAGTTCCTCGTTGTTCTGGAGGACGAACCCGAGGATCGTCGTTGCTGCCAACATCAACGGGAAGATCGACAGGAATCCGAAGAAGGACAGGACCGAGGCGTTGCGACCGGACAAGTGGCGCCGCCACCCGTCGAGCGTGTCGACGACCACGTCGATCGCCGTGCTGCGCTCGCGCAGCCCCATCACGGTCTTGCTCGTCGTCCACGGCATCAGCGACGAGCCTCCGTGGTCGCGTGGGCGGCGGTCGTGTCGGTGGCGCTCGTCGTCGTCTTCGTCATGTTCATGGCCCCTGCATCGTGCCGGTTGTCGGCGCCAGATCCCACTCGATCGGTGCACGACCTGCGTCGACGAGTGCCTCGTTCGCTCTGCTGAACGGTCGCGTTCCGAAGAATCCGTTGTGTGCCGACAACGGCGACGGATGCGGTGACTCGATGATCGTGTGGCGGCCGGTGTCGATCAGGTTGCGCTTGCGACGGGCCGCGTTCCCCCAGAGGATGAACACGACCGGGTCGGTCTTCGCTGCCACCACGTCGATGACGTGGTCGGTGAACGTCTCCCAGCCGTGCTTCTGGTGGGAGGCCGCCTGGCCGGCGCGGACCGTGAGCGTCGTGTTGAGGAGCAGGACTCCCTGCCGGGCCCACGACTCGAGGTTCCCGTGATCGGGGACCGCGACACCGAGATCGGTGTGCAGCTCCTTGTGGATGTTGGCGAGTGACGGCGGGATGCGAACGCCGCGCCGTACGGAGAAGCAGAGCCCGTGCGCCTGGCCGGGGCCGTGGTACGGGTCCTGCCCCAGAATCATCACCTTGACGTCCGCGTACGGCGTCAGGTGGAGCGCGGCGAAGACCTCGTCCTCGGGCGGGTACACCGTGGCGGTCTGACGTTCTCGTGCGACGAAGGCCTGGAGGTCGAGCCAGTAGGGCAGATCGAACTGATCTCGCAGCAACGGATTCCAATCGGTCCGGGTCATCGCGCCCATTGCCTAGCATGGACGCGGTGTTCGATCATCTCGAGCGAGCCTCGCTCGCCACCCTGCCCACCCCGCTGGAGGCGGGACCGACCCTCGACGACGGCTCGCGTCTCTGGGTCAAACGCGACGACCTGACCGGGCTCGGCGGCGGTGGCAACAAGGCCCGCAAGCTGGAGTTCCTCTGCGGTGCGGCGGTGGCTGCCGGCGCGAAGTCGCTGGTCACGGTCGGCGCGGGACAGTCGAATCACTGTCGTATGACGGCTGCTGCGGGCGCGAGGCTGGGACTCGAGGTCCACCTGGTGCTGTCGGGCGATCGCCCGGACGAACCCGAGGGCAATCAGCTCCTGTCGATGTTGTTCGGTGCGCAGCTGCACTTCACCGGTGCCGAGGAGAGCCATTGGGGTGAGCTCGAGATCGCCCGTGAGGCGCTGACCGATGGGCTCGTGGCCGACGGCATGGCGCCGTACGCGATCCCGATCGGTGGCAGTACGGCGGTCGGTGCCGTCGGCTACGCACTCGCCTTCATCGAGTTGCTCGATCAGTGTGACGCCACGGGCATCTCGCCCTCCCACGTGGTGTTCACGTCGTCGAGCGGCGGGACCCACGCGGGCCTGCTGGCCGGCCGAGCGGCGGCCGCACACGAGGGTCGGACCGTTCCGGACGTGGTGGCGATCGGCGTCGCCAAAGGCGTCAACATCGGTCGTCCCGACGTGGTGAAGCTCGGAAACGAGGCGCTGTCGTTGATGCAGTCCGACGCGATCGTGGCAGCGGAGGACGTCGAGGTCGATACACGCTGGATCGGCGACGACTACGCGGTGCCGACGGCTGCAGGGGACGAGGCGGTCCGGTGGGCCGCGGCAACCGGCGGTTGGCTGCTCGACCGGACCTACTCGGGCAAGGGGGCGTCCGGGTTGCTCGGACTCGCCGCCGAGGGACGCTTCGGTGGCGATGACCGGGCAGGCGACGTCGTGTTCGTCCACACCGGCGGTTGGCCGGCACTGTTCGGCCCCGGTGGCGTGCCCGCAGCCACGCCGTCTCCGGGGCGGTCATCCCCCGAGCGATGAGCGACTGCACCGCCCGTGGTGCGCTGGCTCATCGCGGCGCGTCCTGCTCGGTCGACGACGGGATCTGCTGACGGCAACGGTCCGGACGGATAGCGTCTGCGCCATGACCGACCAGATCCTCGATGTCGACCTGTTGGCGTTCGAACGGACCACGGGCACCCAGCGTCGCGCCGTGGTCGACGGGGTGCGTCGAAGCCTGGCGACCGGTTTCGTGTACACCAGCCACGACCTCTCCGAGGACCTCCTCGACACCACCTACGCGATGCTGCGCGAGTTCTTCGAACTCGAGACCGAGGCCAAGCAGCAGTTCACCGTGCCGGGAGCTCACGGCCAGACCGGCTACACGGGCCTGCTCGTGGAGACGGCGGCCTCCAGCGACAAGCCCGACTGGAAGGAGATGCTCAACTGGTCGGCACCCATCGCCGCTGGGCACCCGCTCAAGTCCAAGTTCCCGACCGCCTACCCCGATCAGGTCCTGCCCGAGTCGGTCGTGCCCGGCATCACCGAGGTGTTGTATCGCTTCCACGAGTCGATCGCCGACCTCCAGCGACGGTTCCTCCGCGTGATCGCCGAAGGGATCGGCTGCCACGAATCGTTCTTCGACGACATGGTCAAGGACGGCCCGACGCTGACACGAGCGATCCGCTATCCGGCGATGGCGGAGTTGCCGGACGAGGGACACGAATGGGCCGGCCAGCACGGCGACATCAATCTGATCACCGCGCTCCCGCGAGCGACCGCGCCGGGCCTCCAGGTTCGCGTGGACGACGGTTGGGTCGACGCGACGCCGCCGGACGACGCCGTCATCATCAACACCGGCATCATGTTGGAGCGGCTCACCAACGGGGTCATTCCGATCGGCTGGCACCGTGTCGTCGCGGCCCCGGACTTCACCGGCGAGCGGTACAGCGTCGTGCAGTTCTGTCACCCGCGTCCGTGGACGGTGCTGGCGCCGGTGTCGTCGTGTTGCACCGAGGAGAACCCGCAGCGCTTCTCTGCGATCAGTGCCGAGCATGCGCTCGACGAAGTCCTCTACGAGATCAATCTCGTCGAGGACGCGCGCCGCGTGGGGTGACCAGGGAGCCGAACCCGTTCGGCCCCGACGCGATCTCGACGTGCAGACGGGTGGCGCCGGTCAGCGCATGATGCGCGGCATCGGTGGCAGGTCGTCGGTGTCCTGCAGTGCGAGGTCGACCCAGATCGACGTCGACAGGTCGATGGGGATGAACCAGTTGTCGGGAACGTCGGGAGTGCCACCGGCGCCCGGTCCGCGAGCGTCGGGCGGTGCCCACCCGCAACTCTCGCTGGGATAGATCATCGCCGCCCATCCGCTCGCCGTGACCTGACCCGTCTCGGTGATGTTCCACTCCGAGTCGATCTCGCGATTGTCGTCGGTCGTCTCGATCGTGACCGGTTCGTGGCCGGATCCGTTCGGCAGGCTCGCCCATGGTCCGGTGCCCACGCTGCACACCTGACGGAAGAGGGCATCGATCACGGGACCGTAGGCGTCGACGGGTGTGCCGTCGAGGTCGCGAATCGTGAGCCGAATGTGAGGCGCCACGGCGTCGGTGGGAATGTCGACCGTGGCGTCGGTGGGAACGTCCGCGCGGATGCCGAGCGGGAGCGGGTCGGTGTCGCCCATGAAGCCGAGAACCTGACCGGCGCGCACTGCGGTACCGACTCGAGCGAGCGGCGTCAGTCGGAGATGGTCGGGTGCGGCACCGTCGTTCGTGCCGGGCGTGTCGTCGTTGAAGCCAGCGAGCCGGTAGCTCCGCCCGTGATCGTCGGTGACGGTCACCGAGATCACGTCGCCGGGTTCGTCGACGACCGCGGTGACCGTGCCATCGACGACGGAGAGCACCGGCTGCATCTTGACGCCGAACGCGATGCCCGGCGCCTGGTCGGCGCAGAGACCGGCCGCCTCCACTTCGGCGGCGGTGGCGCTGCTGCCGGCGTTCTGGGCGACGTCTTGGGCATCGCCGCAGTCGGGTGCCGCGAGTCGGGTGGGTCCGAGCACGGGGAACGCCACCGATGCGGTTCGTTCCTCTGCCGGTGTCTCCGGGGCGGGTGCCTCGGCGGCGGGAGGCTCTGGGGGGAGCCCGAGTCGGGCCTGTGCCTGCGCGGACGTGGGTGTCTCGGGGATCGGTTGGCCGGCCAGGAAGGCCCACACACCGAGCCAGCGCTGCTGGTACTCGCGCACGGTCAGCACGTTGCCGGCCGATGGGATCGGCACGATGTCCATGAGGGCGACGTCGCGCGATGCCCGTGGGTAGTACCACATCACGGGGATCATCGAGACGTCGTTGTTCCACTGTCGGAGGAACATCTCGACATCGGCGGCCGCTCGCTGGTCCTGCACTTCCGGCGGCGCGAGATAGGCATGGCTGTAGCCGCCGAACCCGTTCCAGGTCGAGGTGATGAACTGGTAGGCGCCGGATGCCCCGCCCTTGTTGGTCGGGATCGAGTAGTTGCCGCGCGACTCCATGTAGCGGATCGTCGCCAGGATGTTGGCGATCTGACTCGGATATGCGATGACGTTCTGTGGCGCCGGCGCCGGCGGCAATGTCGTCGGCGCCGTGGTGGCCGGAGCGGGAACGCTGGTGGTCGACGCCGCAGTGGACGTCGGCGCGGCGGGGACCGTCGTGGTGGTCGTGGTCGTCGTCGCCGGCAGCGTCGTGGTGGTGGTCGTGGTGGACGTGGACCCCGGTGCGGTGCTCTGCTCGGCGTCGGCGGTGGGGGTGACCTCATCGGTGGCCGATGTGGTTCCCGTGGGCAGCGTCAATCCGACCACCGAGGCAGCGACGGTCAGGGTTGCCACCACCGACACGACCCGGCCACGGGCCGGACGTCGACCGCTGGGCGCGACGCGACCGGAGCGAAGCGGACGGCGTGAAGCGTCCGGGCGGCTGGTCGCTGTGGAATGGTCCATCGGAGTGGGGTGTGTCGTCGGGTCGTCGTTGTTCGGAGCGTGGCCGAGGGCTGCGAGGCCAGCGGATCTCTCCAGGAGATTCATCGGCACGCAACCCCCGCGAGTGGAGCGCGTTCTGGTGACGATACTCGCATGGGCTCCGCGCTGACGGCGGGTACGGTTCAGTCCCCGATGTCCGATCAGTCCCCGATGTCCGAGCCGCCCCCCGACGACCCGTCGATCGTCGTGCCGGTCGACCCGCCGGAAGACGCACCAGCGGCCCCGCCAGCGGTCGGCAAGGTCATGCTGGCGGTCGACATCGGAGCGACGCACTTCCAAACGGGTCTCGTGACCGCCCGTGGTGCGCTCATCGACCGTGAAGACGCGCCGATCGAACTGGATGTCGGGCCGGAGCAGCACTACACGGCGCTGGCCGCGCTCGTGACCCAGATGCTCGACCGTGCCGCCGATCGCCATCTGGCGACCGTGGTCGGTATCGGCGCCAGCAGCGGGGGACATGTGAGCCGTGGGCTCGAGACGGTGACCCCGTTGAGCGTCAGCTCGTGGCGCGACTTCCCGCTCCGCTCGCGCCTCGTCGAGTTGACGGGCATCGAGTGTCACGGTGACCTGGACGCTCGGGCGCTCGCGCTCGCCGAAGGATGGCTCGGCGCGGCCCAGGGGCAGTCGAACTTCTGCACGATCACCGTCGCCGCCGGCGTGTCGGGTGGCGTGGTGCTCGACGGTGACCTGCTCGACGGCCACTCGGGGTACGCCGGTCAGCTCGGTCACTTCGTCGTGGAGCCCGGGGGGCGACGATGCTCCTGCGGGACGCAGGGGTGTCTCGAGGCCGAGGCATCGGGACAGGCGATCGATGCCATCACGGGCCGCCCCGCCAGTGAGCCGTCGTATCAGATCATGCAGCGCACCGGCGGCCTCGTGGGTCGCACCGCAGCATCGATCTGCAACGCCTTCGACCTCTCGCTCGTCGTGGTCGGCGGCAGCATCGCGTTGGGATTCGGATCGACGTTCTTCCACGCCGCCCAGATCGCGCTCGACGATCACGCACGCCTGTCGTACAGCCGCGGCGCACGCATCGTGCCGTCCCGCTTGGGCGAGGAGGGGCCGCTGGTCGGCGCCGGTGCCGTTGGATGGCGTGGCGTCCGTCGTGCTCGTCGCCAGGGCCGCTCAGGTGATCGTCAGCCCCCGAAGGAACGGTAGACGTACTCCGCCGGGCCCCGTCCGAACCGTTGCTGCCATGCGACGGCGAGCGAGATGGCGACCACCCAGAACACGAGTGCGAACGCCAGGGCGGTGTCGATCCCGGCCGGTTCGATCCACCCCAGCCACTCCACGAGGACTTCGAACACCACGACGTGCAGGAGGTACAGCGTCAACGTCATCTGTCCCGCCCGTCGCAGGGGATCCGTCAGCTCCCGGTGACGGGTCGCCAGCCAGTCGAGGGCTGCGTACGCGATCAGCGCCGTGCCGAGCGCGCTGACCACATAGGCCACACCACCCTCGAAGGGGCGGATCGACAGCACGACGTCGCCCCAGGTTCGCGTCGATCCGTCGACGGCCAGCGACGCGAGCGCGGCCGCGATCACCATCGTCGCGCCGAGGCCGAGTGCGGTCCGCCGCCACCACGAGGTGTGCAGGAGGCGGCCGAGCACGATGCCGGCACACAGGAAGCCGAGCCAGGGGAGCAGCGGATGGGTCCCGTTGACGACCACGCCGAATACGTAGCGATCAACCGACTGCGGATCGGGAGCGGTGAGCCAACGGGTGCTGTGGCCGGCGCGCTCCCGTTCGACGACCCACCCACGCACGCCGGTGCCGGCAGCCACCGCGATCGATCCGATGAGGACGATCCAGCGCGTGCGCAGCGTGAACAGCGACGCAGCGATCACGAACATCACGCCGTAGTACGGAAGGATCGTGCCGGGCCAGACCTGGTCGAGCAACAGTCCCACGACGTACAACAGGACGCCGCGCCGCGCCAGTCGCCAGCGGGCGGCGGTGACGCGATCGGGCGATCCGATGGAGCGGCGCGTGAGCAGGGTCACGCCGACGCCGGCGACCAGGACGAAGGTGGCCGCGAAACGTGTCGACAGGGGGCCGACCCACGGGTCGAAGAACATCGTCGACCAGCCGTCACCGATGGGGGAGCGCCCGCGGTCGGCCAGCAGGAGGTACCCGTGGTAGTTCATGACCACGACGCCGATGAGCGCCACGGCGCGTACGACGTCGGGGCCCGGCAGGCGGTCTGCCGGAGCGGTCGGCGGTCGTGGGGCGTTCGGTCGTGGCGTGGGGGTCAGAGCCATTCGAATCGATCGACCGCCGTCGTGATCAGCGGGCGCTGGAGATCGACGCGATCGCCGATCGACGGCAGCGGATCACCGTCGGGGACGAACGCCATCGAGGTGTGCATGTGTGGCGGCTCGTGCAACGCCAGCCGTGTGCGCTCGAAGTGGAACGGGCTGAGGCCGCCAGCGAGTTCCGCAACGCCACCGGCGCTGCCCGCGCCGATCATGACGAGATGGCCCGATGCGGGCACGCTGGACAATCGGTAGCCGGCGCGATCGCCGCTGGCGATCGGCCGCACGTCGATCACATCGGCAGTGAGCTGGAGGAACGACTTGTCCCCGTGCCAGAGCGCCGTGCCGAGGCGGAGTCGGTAGCGGCGCGCGGTGGGGAGCGCGGTGGGGAGCGCGGCGTAGTCGACCGGGTCGATGTGGCTCAGCCACACCGGGATCGCGGGGTCGATGTCGTCGATCGCGCGCACGATCTCGTCACGGTGATCGGCCGACGTCCCGGCGAGGGGCGGGTGGATGCTCACGCCGACGACCTCGAGCCCGGCGGCATCGGCCGCATCGATCAGGTGGGCGTCGCCGCCGAACCGT
Source organism: Ilumatobacteraceae bacterium (assembly GCA_049593815.1). Lineage (GTDB taxonomy): Bacteria > Actinomycetota > Acidimicrobiia > Acidimicrobiales > Ilumatobacteraceae > Sva-07. The sequence goes on from JBAWHL010000531.1 coordinate 20,788, forward strand.
CGCATCGACGACGCGAGCTTCACGACGACTCGACCGTTCCACCCTGCGAGGGCGTCGATGTGGGCGTGGTGTCCCACGGTGAGGATCGGCGCCGTCGAGTCGGGCATGGTCAACGTCGGCGTGAGGACCGCGACGTCGGTGCTGGTGCCGACCGCCGTCGAGCCGAGCACGTCGAGCACATCGAGTTCGTCGATCGTGCCCACGGCGATCGTGTCGCTGAACTCGGCAGCGATGCGGGCGAGCGCCAGCCGACCGAAGCCATAGCCGTTGCCCTTGACCACGGGGACCAGGCCATCGATGCTGCTGGCGACACGAGCGACGTGGCTCCGCCACATCGCGGTACGCACGGTGAGCCGGATCGTCACCTCGTCGACGGTAGCTGGCCCGCACGGGCCCCAGCGGTCTGCGTCAGTGGCAAGGTTGCGCCCGGGCGTAATCCCGACTGTTCCGATCGGCTTTGTCGGCGATATCGTCCGGAGGATGGCGACGACGTCGGTGTTCAGCTTCCCGAATCCCGTGAACGAGACCTCCGCGCGTCTGGTCGCCGCTGGTGTGGTGGTGCAGGCCATCGCCTTCCTCGTGCTGCGTGAGGGCTGGATCCTGATCCCGCTCACCTACGGATTCGCCGCCCGCGTCGCCACTGGACCGACGCTGTCGCCGCTCGGTCAGGTCTCGACCCGGATCGCGACGCCGTGGGTGGAGGCTCGTCGCCGGCGAGACGACCCGACGGTCGAGTCCCGACTGGTTCCCGGCCAACCGAAACGGTTCGCGCAGGCCATCGGTCTGGGGTTCACCGCCGCGGCATCGGTTGCCTGGATCGTCGGCGCACCGACGGTCGCACTCGTGCTGATCGTGATGCTCACCGTGGCGGCGACGCTCGAAGCCGTCGTCGCGGTGTGTCTCGGATGCATCGCCTACAGCGCGCTGTGGGGCTGCGCGGACTGCGACGACATCAGCGATCGTCTGCGCCGAGCGCTCGCCGAATCTCGTCAGCTCGCCGACGCTGACGCCTGATCGTCCTGCCGCCCGACTCGTGCCCGACCGTCGGCGTCGCGCTGGGCCGTTGCGTTGTGGCATCGAGCTGGGCCGTGGCGCTGGGCCGTCGCGCTGTGTCGATCGGTTGGCGCGGCAGCCGCGAATCGTGGTGGTCAGCGTGACGACGTGCGACCGGGCCACGCACGCAGACGCGGGATGATCGGGTCGGCGGTCCGGTGCCGGAACATCCCCGTCCACACCCCCCAGCCGTAGGCGACATCGGTCGGCGTCGACCTCGGATCTGCCACGACCGACGCCACCGCCAGCCATCGGCAACGGCGAGAGAACAGCGAGCCGAGGGCAACGAGCGGCCACCAGACGCGCCGCACGGCCGACGCGAGCTGCTGCCCCGCCAGCAGATGTCCACGCATCGCCAACTCGAACGACGGACGGCGCGGCAGGCCGGGCAGCTTGCGTTCGAGTGCGGCGGCGCTGCCCACCGCGATCGTGACACCGGTCGCGAGGTGCCCGCCGAGGACGGCCAGCCAGGCCGCCGCTGTCCAGCCATTGATCTGCACGGGGGAGAGCGCTCCGGGGTGCCGCAGCGCGAGCGGAGCGGCCGACGTGCCGTAGCCGGCGTGCTGACGCAGACGTGCCCGCCACGTCGATCGGGGCTCGTGCCACACGCTGATGGACGGATCGAATCGGCATCGCCACCCTGCTTGGTCGAGACGCCAGACGAGATCGACGTCCTCGCCGAACCGCAGCCCCGGATCGAACCAGCCGACGGCGTCGAGCGCTTCGACCCGCACCAGCAGCGCGGCACCAGGGACGTAGCTGACCCGGGTCCCGGCCCGGATGCGCGCCGGTTCCCGACCGAGATCGAGCGGCGACGCGTTCTCGCCGGCAACCCGCGGGGCGACGAGCGCGACCGTCGGGTCGTCGAAGTGCCACAGCAACGGCTGGACCCAGTCGGCGAGGTCGGGCGGCACGGTCACGTCGGCATCGAGAAACGCCACGAGCGCGGTCCGCACCAGCGGGCGTGCAGCGTTGCGTGCCGCAGCCGGGCCCGCGTTGGTGTGCAGTCTGGCTGCGGCGCCGGCGAGTGGCGGCGTCGTGCCGTCGTCGATCGTCAGGCGGCCGTCGTCGTGGACGTCCCGGTGGATGTCCTGGTGGACGTGCTGGTGGATGTCCTGGTGGATGTCCTGGTGGATGTCACCCGCTGACGCTCGGCCGCGGGAGAGCGGGCCGTACTGCGGGGTGACGACGGTGACGTCCTCGGTGCCGAATCGAGGCGGCCGTCCGGGGTCGGGAAGCGGATGGATCGCCCCGGCGTCGAGCAGTCGATCGACCAGGTGCGATGCGTCGACGTCGTCGTCGGACTCGAGGCGTCGTGCCACTGCGGTGCCCGCGGCGGTGGTCCTGAAGACGCGCAGCGGCGAACCGGCGAGGATCAGCGAGCCGTGTCGACTCCACGAGCCATCGCGCCGGAACCGCACGTCAACGCTGGGTGTCGAGGTCGAGTGGCCGCCAACGTTCGATCTGGTGGACGAGATCCTCGACGAACTGGCCGATGAACTTCTCGCCCTCGCGGCCCGACGCGCCGTCGGGGTCGCCGAGGACGCCGTTCGGGCTGACCGCTCGGACGCCACGCGACCGCAGGTCGTCGATCGAGGCGTCCGCGCCCGCCTCGGCGAGCTCGAGTCTGACCAGGCCCGGATCGATCGCCAGCATCATCGAGGTCTCGATCCGCCCGGCGTGCAGGTCTGCAGGTCCGCCGTCGCGCCGACGGGGCCACGACGGCGTCCAGGCGAGCACCCGTCGACCTTCGGACTCGAGGGTCGCAGTCGCCACCGACACCGCTGCATGGTTCCCGCCGTGACCGTTCACGAGCACGACGCCGGCAGCCCAGTCGGCACTGCGCACGAGCTCGACGATCACCATCGCGGTCGCCTCGGTTCCGATGGAGAGCGTCCCGGGGAATGCTGCGTGTTCGCCCGACGCGGTGACGCTCAGGGTTGGGCCGACCATCAGTCCGTCGGTGTGATGGATCGCGCGGCCGGCGAGCTCCTCGGCGATGAGCGTGTCGGTGGCGAGCGGCAGATGCGGCCCGTGTTGCTCGGTCGACCCGAGCGGGATCAGCAGGATCGGGGCGGGGGTGGAGGCGGCCCCGCCCGGCGGCGACGTCGGCGACTCCCGATCGGTTCCTGCCGGCGACGTCCGTTGCGCAGGCGCGGAGCGGATGGCGTTGTCGACCTCGGTCCAGGTCGCGTCACCGAGTCGCATCGGTGTCGCTCACGTGTCGGGGGCGTCGAGATAGCCCCAGTCGCGCAGTTGCTCGAGGATGCGGCGGGCCGCATCCGGCGGGTCGAGGGTGACGAGTTCGGCGTGGTTGTCGCCGCCACCGACGTCCAGGATCTGGCGGACGCGTTCGAGTGAGTCGCCACGCGGTGCGGCGACCGCACGGGTGCGCGGGCGATACGGCTGCACCTCGGCCTCGGAGGGCTGTCCGGGTGGACCGGTGACCGTGGCGACCTCGGCTCGGCGCGTCGCCAACGACGCCGCCATCGGCGCTCGTCGCAGGCGGGCGACCGCTCCCTCCACGGACAACACGGCGGGCACGTCGACATCGAGGATCTCGCGGCGGCCACCGTCGAGCCGCCGCGTCACCCGGAGCGAGCCGAACGTCGGTCCCTGCGGTTCGACACTGACGAGTCCGAGTGCTTGGGCGCACCCGAGTTCGTCGGCGATGAAGGCGGGCACCGAGCCGGTGCCGCGGTCGACGGATGCATCACCGCAGAGCACGAGATCGGCGTCGGTTGCGTGCGCCGCGAGCGCCGCAGCGACGACCCGGCTGTCGAGTTCGGACGAGGCGTCGATGCGCGTGACGTGGTCGGCCCCGACCGCCAGCGCAGTGCGCAGTGCGTCGTCGGCAGCCGCGGACCCCACGCACACCACGTGGACCGTCGCCGGCGGGTCGGCGGACGCAGCGAGCGTGAGCGCGGTCTCGAGTGCTGCCTCGTCGGCGTTCGAGACACCCGACCAGCGCGGGTCGGCGATGCGTTCGGCGTCGAGCGACACCCACTTCCAACAGACGAGGATCTTCATCGTGGGTGACTGTTCATCGTGCTGGTCGGCTCATCGTGCTGGTCGGCTCATCGTGTGGGTCGGTTCGTCCTGCGGGCCGTCTCAGGACCGCTTGAAGACGACACCGTGGCCGCCCTCGGGATAGGTCCAGGTGATCGCGCCGTCCTTGTTGCAGACGAGGTAGCAGGTGCCGCACTCGAAGCACTGCTCGTAGTTGAACAGGATGCCGCCGTCGCTGGTCGGGACGAACAGCTTCGCGGGACACGCCACGACGCACTCGCGCGTCGAGCAGTCGGCGCAGATGCCGTCGTCGACGGTGATGTGCGCGCGCTCGTGCACGTCGAAACGGGTCGAACCGATGAGATCCTCGAACGACACATCCGGCCAGCGTTCGATCATCCGAAGCTCCGCATTCCGTCGATGGCGTCGCGAGCGAGATCGCGCATTCTGACCCCGGCGCGTTTGCGTTCGTCGTTGAGGATGCGTCGGAGGCCGGGCTTCGGCGTGGGGTTGTCGACGCGGAACATGCGCTCCACCGTATTGGCGATCATCTCCGGGTAGAGGTGCTGGACGCGATCGGACAACACGAGCGACGGCGCCCGGCGAAGCTTGCGATGATCACGCAGCACGAACGTCTCGTTCAGACGGCGTTCGTATCCGGCGAGCCCCGCCTCGGACGGGTCGCCCTTGGCGAGTGCCTCGGCGGCGGCTTCACCGGCGTACATGCCACTCGCCATGGCGAAGTTGACCCCCTCGAGCCAGATGCCGGCCGCGAGACACAGCGCCGCAGCATCGCCGGCGACGAGCAGGCCGTCGCCGGTCATCTTGGGCATCATCTCCAGGCCGGCTTCGGGAATCACGTGCGCCGAGTACTCCTTGACCTCACCGCCTTCGACCAGCGGGGCGATGCCCGGATGTGACTTGAGGTTGGCGATGATCTCCTCGGGCCGTCGCTGCTGAGCAGCCAGCTTGGGGAGCTTCAACACGACGCCGACGGCGAGCGTGTCGAGGTTGGTGTAGACGAACCCGCCGCCGTTCACCCCCGACGTGCCACCGAGGATCTCGATGTCGACGCCCTCGCGGTCGCGGACGGCGAAGCGCTCGTCGATGACCTCCTTCGGCAGCGCGATCGTCTCTTTGACACCGACGGTGTAGTTGGCCGCGTCGACCTCGCCGTACAGCCCCGCTTCCTTGGCGAGAAAGCTGTTGACGCCGTCGCAGGCGATCACGATCGGCGCGTGCAGGTCGCCGTCGGGGCGGTCGGTGCGCACGCCCGTGACCGTGCCCCGCTCGTCGCGCAACAACCCCGTCACCGTCGTCGAACACACGAGGAGCGCGCCGTCGGCCTCGGCCTTCGATGCCAGCCAATGGTCCCAGTCCGGTCGGTAGGCGGTGGCGCCGTTGTACGGCGGCTTGCCCCAGTCGGCCGATCGGAAGTCGACGGTGAGCGCCTGGGTGTCGGTGAGGATCATGGTGGACCGACGGGTGATCCACCGCTGGATGGGTGCGTCCTCCCACCACTTCGGATGCAGCTGGTCGAGGATGCGCGGGTAGACGACGCCGCCGTACATGTTCTTCGATCCGGGGAACGTGCCGCGTTCCAGCAACACGACCGAATGGCCCTTTCGTGCCAGCACGGTGGCGGCTGCCGCTCCTGCGGGGCCGGCACCGACGACGATCGCGTCGAAGCTGGTCGAGGTGTCATGCATCGTCGGCTCCCGTCGCGTCGGCATCCACGGGGTCTGCCGCGGGTTCGGTCGTCGTGTCGATCTCGGGCTCCGGCTCGTTCGCGAGCAACCGACGCAACTCGGCGAGTGTCTCGTTGGCGTCGCTCACGACCGCGAGGTCCGACATCACCATCATCGGGCAGTGCGGGTCGGTGTTGACGCTGATGATGTGTTCGGGGTGCCCGAGTCCGCTCGTGTGCTGCACCGCGCCGCTGACGCCGAAGGACAGGTACAGCACCGGGTCGACGACGACGCCGGTGGTACCGATCTGGCGGTCGTGGTGCACCCATGACCGGTCGGTGATCACGCGGGTCGCCCCCATCACCCCGCCGATCGACACGGCGAACTGGTCGAGTTGGGTGAACCGCTCCTCGGTGTCGAGACCGGCGCCGCCGCCGACGATCCGTCGAGCTTCGGCGAGGTCCATGGTCTGCACGTCGGGTGGGAGCACGTCGACGACGACCGCGTCGCGACACGCCGCAGACGCCGCGGCATCGGTGCCAGCGCTTCCGGGGTGGACACTGATCGTCGGTGGTTCGGCGATGTCGAGCGGCTCGCGCACGCCCGCCTCCAGCGTGGCGACGAACGGACCACCCGGGCGACGCTCGTGGAGTTCCAGTCCGCCACGACGTGCGAGCCGCACGCGGTGCGCCGTGATCTCGGTTGCCCCCGAGAGCAGCGGGCGGTCGAGCCTCGCCGCGAGTCGGGGAGCGAGGTCGCGCCCGTCGGGAGTGTGTGGCAACACGACGATCGCCGAGTCGTCGAGGTCTTCGACGATCGGAGCGAGCGTCGCCGCCCATCGGGCGGGCTCCACTGCGCCGAGTTCGACCAACAGCGCGTCGGTGGCGATGCCGACGACGTCGGCGGTGTCGGTGGCCGACCCGGCGATGATCACGCGACCAGCGCACTCGGCGATCGCCTCGGCCGCGCCGGCGGGCAGGACGCCGTCACGAACCGGAACCACAGCGATCATTCGTCCAGCGTACGGTCGTCGTCGACAGCGTGTGCAATCTCGTCGTCCGATCCGCGCTCGCGGATCCACCGGATGATTTCGACGAGTGCGGTCAACCCCAGCGCGGTGCCGAAGGCCAACCAGAACGCGAGCGAGTGGTCGTCTTCGAAGGCCTGACCGAAGATGTAGCCGAGCACGGCCGCATAGGTCGCCCAGATGACGCCGGCGACCGCCACCCAGGCGGCGAACCACGCCCGAGGTTGTTCGGTGAGCCCGGACGACACCGTCAGCAGGGTGCGACCGCCGGGGATGAATCGGGCGGTGATGAGCAGTGGGCCGCCGCGTTTGCGGATCTGGGTGTGGGCCTGTTCGAAGCGCACGAGTCGTTGTTCCTTGCGCTTCGCCCAGGTCTCGAGGCGGGGACGGAAACGGCGGCCGATCGTGTAGGCCAGGTTGTCGCCGAGGAACGCCCCGAGCGCGCCCGCCAGGATGACCAGCGCCAGCTGCTGATTGCCCGCGCCCGCAGCGACGCCGCCGGCGATGACGGTCGTCTCACCCGGCACGATCGGCAGGATCGAGTCGAGCAGGGCGACCGCGAAGATGATCAGCAGGAACCACCAGTTCGACGAGAATTCGTCGAGCCAGTCGGTGAGGTCGGTGATGATGTTGGCCAGGATCATTCGTGCAGCGTCGGTCGAGCGGGCCGTCAGTCGGCGGTGATCTGGATTCGCAGCCGGCGGTGTTCAGCCGCCGACGACGACGCGATCACGAGGTCGTACTCGCCGGGTTCGGTCCGCCACGCTGCGGTCGCCAGGTCCCAGTGATGGAACGCGTCGGCACCGAACGTCACGGACGCCGTCGTCGTCGTGCCGGCGGGCACGACGAGCTTGGTCCACGACCGCAGCTCCTTCGGCGGTCGCGACACGGTGCCGTCGATCGGGGCGACGTACCCCTGCACGACCACCGTGGCGTCGCGGGCTCCGGGCGCGGTGATCGGGATCGTGACCGTCACGGCAGGGTTCGCGGCCGACACCGTCGTCCGGTCGGCCTGCGGGTCACCCCACTCGGCCGCGCCGTAGCTGAGCCCATGGCCGAACGCGAACCGAGGCTCGAGACTGCGGGCCTCGTACCCGCGGTAGCCCATGAAGAGCCCCTCGCCGTAGCGCTGGGTGCCGGCGCCGGTGCTGTCGTGGTCGGGCTGGTGGTGGACGTAGGCCGGATGGTCTTCGAGTCGCTTCGGATACGTCGTGGGCAGTCGACCGCCGGGGTCCGCAATCCCGAGGAGGACGTCGACGAGCCCTTCGGCCTGCTCCTGCCCGGCGAAGAACGACGTCAGGATCGCGGGCGCCGCGCCCGGGTCGGCGGGGTCGGCCCAGTCCATCGTGACGGGCGAGCCCGCATTGACGACGACGGCCGTGTTGGGATTCGCGGCGACGACCCGCCGGATGAGTTCGTCCTGGTTGCCCGGCAGGTCCATCGTGGTGCGGTCGTGGCCCTCGGTCTCCCACTCGTCGTTGGTGCCCGCGACCACGATCACGGCGTCGGCGGCCGCCGCGGCGTCGACGGCGCGGTCGAGCAGGTCCGCCGGTTGGGGCGGTCGGATGCCGACGCGCAGGGCGGCGAACCCGTTGCCAGCGGCCGTCGACCAACGGAACGCGAGGGGGACCGCGACACCAGCGGTGCACTCGATCGTCTCGGTGACCTCGATGCTGCCGTAGCCGAAGAACTCCTCCCCGCGGGGGAGTGAGCCGTCGGGGTCGTCGACGATCGTGGTCATCCCGTCGCCCGGATCGGCGGTGACCGACACCGGGCCGGTGCTGACGACACCGATCGTGTGGGGTCCGTCGATGTCGGGAATGAACGCACCGTCGACGCGTGCGGAGAACGCTCGCGGGTCGATGCCTTCGGGGGTGGAGCCGAAGAAGCGCACCATCGTCGACGACGCCGGCTGCTCGAGGACGGTCTCGGCGTTCCAGTCGGTGCCGTTGACGTAGGACACCGTCAGGCCGGGGTCGCCGGTCGGCGTGCGGAGCTGGCCCTTGCGCACGATCGGGGTCAGCCGGTCGATCAACACGCCGGGTTCGTGCACGACGGTTGCGTTCGTCGCCGAGCCCGGCCCGATCCGATCGGTGATCGCCGCGAGAAGCGTGCGGTGCCCGAACGGTGTGAGCGACGCGGAACCGCCGCCCATGCACCGGTCGATCGACGCGTTCGGACCGACGACGGCGACCGTACGGATCGTCGTCGCGTCGAACGGGAGGACCGGCGACGTCGTGCCCCCGGTGGTCGTCACGGGTTCGTTGCGCAGCAGCACGGTGCCGGCGATCGCGGCCCGGCGGGTCAGGGCGCGTTCGGTGGGGTCGTCGACGGAGGTCTCCTCGACGTCGCAGGAGCGTTCGTCGGCGTGCGTGCGATTGGCGAGCACGAGCAGGTCGCGCACGAGTCGGTCGACCTGTGCCTCGTCGACGTCACCGCGTTCGACCGCCGCCACGAGCTTGTCGCCGTAGATCCGCACCGGGCCGGGCATCTCGAGGTCGAGCCCGGCGTTCGCCGCGCCGACGGCGTCGTGCACGCCGTACCAGTCCGAGACGACGAAGCCGTCGAAGCCCCACTCCTCACGCAGGATCTCGGTCAGCAGTCGCCGGTTCTCTGCGCAGTGCTGCGTGTCGAGGCGGTTGTAGGCGCTCATGATGCCCCACGCGTTCGCCTCCTTGACCGCCCGCTCGAAGGGTCGAAGGTAGAGCTCGCGCAGCGTGCGCTCGTCGACCTGCGCATCGACGGACATCCGCTCGATCTCGGTGTCGTTCGCCACGAAGTGCTTGACCGTCACCGCCACGTCGTGGGACTGGACGCCGGTGACGTAGGCAACGGCGAGCGCACCGGTCAGTTCGGGGTCCTCGCTGTAGCACTCGAAGGTGCGGCCGCCGACCGGGGTGCGGTGGAGGTTGACCGTGGGGCCGAGCACGATGTGGGCGCCCTTGCGGCGGCCCTCGGTGCCGATCAGTCGACCGATCTCCTCGACGATCGCCGGATCCCACGTGGCGCCGAGGGTGATGCCGGAGGGAACGACGACGCCCGGGGTGCCGGAGCCGCCGTAGCCCTCGCCGCGCACGCCGTTGGGCCCGTCGGACATCTTCAGCTGCGGGATCCCGGCTTCGGGGAACGCGCAGGTCCGCCACGTGCTCTTGCCTGCAACGAGCCGGCACTTGTCGTTCAAGCTGAGCGCGGCCACTGCCGCATCGATGTCGATCACGGCGCTGATACTTGCAGACGTCGCGTTCGGGGTCTGCCCCGACTCGTGACAGGGGGTCGCGCCTGAGGTCTGACCCCTGGCGTGACGGTCAGACGGCGGCGCCGGCGCGTTCGCCCTCGACGACGGCGGCATGGGCTCGGCGGGGGGCGACGCAGTCACCGACTCGTTCGACGCTCACACCAGCGGCTCGGAGATCGTTGTAGAGCCACTCGACCGGGTTGGCCTGGACGGCGAGGACGACCCAGTCGGGCGTTCGGGTCTGGCTCGTGCCGGTCGGGTGATGTTGCAGGTGCAGGGTGAGGCGCGCCGGCGAATCATCGGATGACGTCTCGGGTGCGGGCTCCAGGTCGGTGACGATCAGATCGGTCGTCTGGACGATGCCCTTCTCGCCGGCACGGATCCACCAGTTCTCCATGTCGAGGGTGATGCCGAGGTCCTGGCCGACGACCATCCCCGGTGTGATGATCTCGACGTCGCAGCCACGATCGGCCAGCACCTCTGCCGTCGACGTCGCATGGTGGAAGCCGATCTCGTCGAACACGATGACCGTGCCCGACGGGTGCACCGAACCGTCGAGGACCCGGCGCACGTCGACGACGTTGGTCGCTTCCTCCGGCGCCCAGTACGGCCGTGCCGGCTCGGCGCCGGTCGCGACGATCACGTGATCTGGGCGCTGCTCCTCGACGAGGCCCGGCCAGACCCCGACGCCGTACTCGAATTCGACACCGAGGCGTCGACACTCGGTGACCTGGTTGCGGATCATGTCGCCGAACTCGGCACGGTTGGGCACGCTCGCGGCGAGCCTGACCTGGCCGCCGGCCTCGGTGTCCTGCTCGTAGACCGTCACGTGGTGTCCGTTGCGACGTGCGGCGATCGCCGCCTGCAACCCGGCGGGTCCAGCGCCGACGACCATGACCGACTTCGGCTTGCGGGTGAGGTCGACCGTGCCGACGCCCTCGGACTCGCGCCCGGTGCGTGGGTTCTCGATGCACCCGAGCCAGCGGTTCAGTCCCATGCGGCCCACGCACTCCTGGTTGCACGACAGGCACAGGCGGGTCTCGTCGGTCGATCCGGCGCGGGCCTTGGCGGCGAACTCGGCGTCGGCGATCTGCCCGCGCACGACGCCGACGAGGTCGCACTGTCCCTCCGCGAGCGCACGTTCGGCCTGCAGCGGGTCCTTGAACCGCCCGACACCCACGACGGGCAGGTCGACGGCCTTGCGAATCGCTGACGGGATGAACATCGCGTAGCCCGGCGGAACGTGCATCGACGCCTCGATCATGAACAGGCTGGCGGTGGCGACACCGATCGAGGTGTTGATGTAGTCGACGTGGCCGGTCGCTTCGACGATCTGGGCGATGCGCACCGCGTCGTCGATGGTCGTGCCGTGTTCGATCAGTTCGTCTCCGCAGATGCGCACGCCGAGGGCCAGGCGCCCGCCGATCGCCTTGCGGACGGCGGCGACGATCTCGACGAGGATTCGGGCCCGGTTCTCCAGCGATCCGCCGTACTCGTCGGTGCGCCGGTTGGTGGCGGGGGAGAGGAAGCCGCGCACGATCGAGGAGTGCGAACACTGGAGTTCGATGCCGTCGAAGCCGCCTTCGGCGCAGTGCTCGGCGACCAGTGCGTAGCCGGCGACGATCTCGTCGATCTCGGCGTGCGTCACGGCCTTGGGCACTTCGCGGAACAAGGGGTCGGCGACCGCGGACGGGGCCCACACCGGCAGCCGGGAGAACATCGACGAGGCCTGACCGCCGTTGTGGTTGATCTGGGCGAAGATCGGCACCCGGTGGCGGTGGACCGCGTCGGTGATCTTGCGGTACCCCGGGATGACGTCGCGGTGGAAGCCGTGGATCAGCTTCTCGTACGGCCAGTCCGTTGGATGGGTGGAGTGTTCCTCGGTGATGATCAGGCCCGTGCCGCCTGCGGCTCTGGCTGCGTAGTACGCGGCGTGCTGGTCGGTCGGCAGCCCGTTGCGGGCGTAGTTGGTCAGGTGCGCGGAGAAGACGATTCGGTTGCGCACCTCGACGGGGCCGAGCTCGAGCGGGGACCAGAGATAGCGGTAGGCCATGACGCCGCCAACGGTACCCGCCGCGGTCCTCCCCGGCCCTCCCCGGTCCGCCCCGCCACCGCGACGCCAAGTGTTACATCAGGGGTCAGACCCCTGATGTAACACCGGATGCAACACTCGTGTCGCTGCCGCACCGGCCGGTGCCGAGACGGTCCCGATTCCGGCCGGGGTGCCCGTCTACATTTGGGCGATGTCCGATGATGCGAACACGAACGATGCGCGCCCGTCTGCTGGATCGCCTGCGATCGCCCCGGGGAACGTCGCCGTCATCACCGGTGGAGCCAGCGGAATCGGGCTGGCCGTCGCCGAGGCACTGATCGCGAAGGGCATGAAGGTGATCCTCGCCGACATCGACGCACCGAAGCTGCGCGACGTCGAGGCGCGACTCACCGAATCGGGCGCCGAAGTGGCCACCATGATCTGCAACACCGCGGCCGAGCCCGAGATCAACGCGCTCGCCGAGTTCGCGCTCGAACAGTTCGGCGGGGCCCACGTCCTCTTCAACAACGCCGGCATCGGCGGTGTCGGCGATGCCTGGTCCGACCCGGTCGACCTGTGGCGTCGCGTCATCGACATCAACCTGATGGGCGTCGTCTACGGCATCCGCGCGTTCCTCCCGATCATGCGGCAGCAGGGCGTCGGACACATCGTCAACACCGCGTCGATGGCAGGTCTCGGACCGGTGCCCGGCGCGGCGCCGTACGCGGCGACCAAGCACGCCGTCGTGGGGCTGAGCGAGAGTCTGTATCTGGAGCTCGTCGCGACCGCCGACCCGGTGAGCGTGAGCGTCCTGTGCCCCGGTTTCGTCAAGACCGATCTGATGAACAAGGAGCCCGACGAGGTCGAGTCGCCGATCGGGCAGTTCATCAACCAGCTCCTGCGCGCCGGGGTGGACGGCGGGATCCCCGCGAGTGACGTCGGCGACGCGGTCGCGGCGGCGATCGAGGCGCAACAGTTCTGGATCCTGACGCACCCGGACATGTTCGAGGGTGCCGTCGAGCGCGTCCAGCGCGCGGTCACCCAGACCAACCCGCCGATGTTCGGCGCCGAGGCCTGACGGAACGAATGGGCACCTCCACCTCGTCCTTCGGTGTCGGCAAGCGCGAGTCGCACGACTCGACCGACTTCTACGCCCGGTTCGCCGCGCCCGAGGTCAGCGATGACGACGAGCTCGGCGAGCCCGGGCAGGTCGACGTCATCCACATCGGTGACGCACGCGACATGTCGAAGGTGCCGGACGCGTCCGTGGCGCTCGTCGTCACGTCGCCTCCGTACTTCGCGGGCAAGGAGTACGAGACGGCGCTCGGCGAGGGGCACGTCCCGGGTGACTACATCGAGTACCTGACGATGCTGCGCGACGTGCTGACCGAGTGTGTCCGAACGCTCGAGCCCGGCGGCCGCATCGCGGTCAACGTCGCCAACCTGGGCCGCCGTCCCTACCGCAGTCTCGCCGCGGACGTCACGACGATCCTGCAGGACGATCTCCGCTTGCTCCTGCGCGGTGAGGTCATCTGGCAGAAGCAGCGCGGGGCCAGCGGCTCGTGCGCCTGGGGTTCGTACCAGTCGCCGGCCAACCCGGTGCTGCGCGACACCACCGAGCGGGTGATCATCGCCAGCAAGGGGCGCTTCGACCGTGTCGGGCGCGGTGCCGCTGCCGATGGTGAAGCCGGCGTCGCGACGATCGCCGGTGACGAGTTCATGGAAGCCACGCTGGACGTGTGGGAGATTCCTGCCGAGAGCGCGACCCGCGTCGGTCATCCGGCGCCGTTCCCGGTCGCCCTGGCCGAGCGCTGCATCCAGTTGTTCACCTACGACGGCGACGTCGTGCTCGACCCGTTCATGGGGTCGGGAACCACCGCGGTCGCGTCGGTCAACACCGGCCGCCACTACATCGGCTATGACACCGATTCCGCGTACGTGCGCCAGGCGCGCGAGCGGGTGTCGTCGATGGTGCCCGAGCAACGACGTGAACGTCGCACGCTCAAGGAGATGGCGCGCACTGCGCTCGACGCAGCCGGGGCCACCGACATCGAAGAGGTCGCTCGGATCGCTCCCGGCGTCACGGTCAGCTTCCGAGCGACGTGCGCCGACGGTGTCGTGCGCCTGTTCGAACTCGCCGGGGTGCACACGCCGGCGCGGGCCGGCCTCAGCCGCATCGACGCGGTGTGGCGCACGATCGCCAAGGCGGCGATCGCCAACGAATCCGTTCCCGACACCGACTTCGTCGTGCTCACGTCCGGCACGGTTCGCGGTGGTCCATTGGCGTCCGTCGTCGGCGAGGGGCGCCCGATCCGCGAGGTCATCGACCTCACGCGTGACGACGCAGCCGACCGACTCCGAGCCTGAACGGCTGAGCATCGCCCGGCACGGGCGTGCCGGAGGCGACTCGGGCCCGAGGTGTCGAGCGGTCGCTGCGGCATGATTGCTGGCCGATGACCGAGGACATCCCCGAGCAGGACGCGGCACGGCTGCAGGCCGACCGACGGGCACTTCGTTCGGTTGCCGTGCAGTTCTTCGCCAACGGGACCGTGTACGCCACGGTGATCCCGCGGTTGCCCGACATCCGCGAACGCGTGGACATCTCGATCGGAGCGCTGGGGTTGGTCCTGACGATTGGGAGCATCGCCGGGCTCGTCGGGTCCCTGCTGACCGCCCGGGTCATCGCCAGCGTCGGCAGTCGACGGGTGATGATCTACGGCGCGGTGCTGTCGATCGGTGCGCTGCCGATCATCGGCTTCGCCACGTCGCCGGTGGTCCTCGCAGCGGCCCTGATGCTGCTGTTGTTCTTCGACATCTTCATCGACGTCGCCATGAACGTGCAGGGCTCTGCGCTCAGCGCCCGCCGGCACACCCCGGTGATGAACCGCCTGCACGGCCTCTGGAGTCTCGGCTCGGTCGCCGGGGGAGTGCTCACCGTCGTCCTGCTCCGGGCGGACGTGAGCACCCCGGTCCACCTCACGGTGGTGGCCTGCCTGCTGATCGGCGTGCTGATGTTCGTGGCCCCGGGCCTGCTGCACCGCGACGAGACGCCCGAGTTGACCGATGCGGTCGCTGCGCTCGGTTCGGAGCCCACTGGCGGGACCCTCGTGGCCGGGACCCTGACGGACGAGGGCCCGATGGGACGCGTCCCGGCGGGTGGCGCCGAGACGCCCGTCGCTGGCCGGGGGCGCACGCGGTTCGGCGTCGTCCCGATGCTGTTGGCCATCGGTGGTGCGACCGCCATGACGATCGAGATCACCAACGGTGACTGGGCGTCGTTCCGGCTCGGCGACGACCTCGCCGCGCGGCCGGGGATCGCTGGCCTCGGGTTCCTCACGTTCACGACCGGTATGACCATCGGTCGCCTCGGGGGCGACTGGGTGCAGGTGCGCGTGGGCACCAACAACCTGTTCAAGCTGTCCGCACTGATCGCCGGGATGGGCTCGGCGCTGGCGATGCTCGTCCCGAACGTCGGGGTCTCCGTCGTCGGCTTCCTCATCGCCGGACTGGGAACGTCGATCCTGTTTCCCCAGCTCTACGATCGCGCCGCTCGTGCACCGGGGCCGCCGGGATCCGGGTTCGCCTCGATGCTCATCGGGCAACGCGGCGCCGGTGTCCTGGCGCCGCTGATCGTCGGAGCGCTGGCCGACACGACCGCGTTCAGCGTCGGCCAGGCGATGGCGGTCGTCGTCCTGCCCTCCGCCGTGATCGTCTACCTGACCACCCTCGTCCGCCAACCCGCTCGTCGACGGTGATCAGAGCGGAGTGACGACGAGGTCGAACCGGTCGTCGCTCCAGGTGTCGAGGGCCGTGAGGCCGTCGGTGAGGATCGCCCGTGCCAGTGCCCCCTTCGCCGCCTTCGCGAAGTGGCCCCCGGGCTTGCCGGTCGGGTCCACCAGGTTGACGGACACGCCCTCGACGCTGTTCCCGCTGCCCGTTCCGAAGGACACCGCGGCACGGTGTTCCTGAGGGAGCAGATCCACCAGCACCCGCCGTCGGGCCGCATGCGCGAGCGTTGCGGTCACGTCGTCGCGCCACCATGTCGAGAGCTTCCCCGTGGACGGCAGCGACGCGCCCATCTTGAGGCGGTAGTCGGGGACGGGATCATCCCCGCGGACGAGCCCGAGGAGGCCGGAGACCACCACGATCTGCTTCATCACGGCGGCCGGCAGCGTCGCTGGGTCGAGATGGTCCCAGACCACGCCGGTGTAGCGCTCCCACGCCGGCAGTGTCAGGGCTCCGTCGAGGTTCGCGTTGGCGGAACGGGCCCGGTCGAGGTGGTCTCCCTTCACGCCGAGCAGCTTGGCGTCGCCCCCGCCGAGATCGGCGAGCGCGGCCGCGACGAACGCCCGGCGCTCGCCCAGCGCGGCGCCGAACGCCCCCGCTCCCGGCGACCACCGTGCCCTGCGGGCGTTTCCGCCGATCGCCTTGCCCTCCGAGGGCGGCAACAAGAGAATTGGAACACTGTGAGAAAAAGTTGCTCGGGGGCTCGCCACAGCACCACTCTGGCCTCTACAGTCCAGATCATGCGAGTACACCTCGATGCAGAGAAGTGCCAGGGCCACAACCGTTGTTACGCGTTGGCGCCGGAGTTGTTCGACGTCGACGACTACGGCCAGGCCGTGCTGCTCGTCGAGGGCGACGTGCCCGCCGAGCTGCAGGACAAGGCGCGGCTCGCCGCCGCGAACTGCCCCGAGTACGCGATCACCATCACGGAGAACGGATGACATGACCGACATCGTCGAGAACGACACGATCCAGGGCGACACCGACGACGCGCAGGTCCAGACCACGCGCATCGATGAAGCGACCGGCAACAAGATCATCACGGTCGAACGCGACGGCGAGAGCTACGACGTCGTCATCGGCAGTGGCCCCGAAGGCACCGACATCTGGCAGCGCGTCCCGTACGACGCCGCCGACTACGGCCCGGTGTCCGACTTCGCCGCCGACTTCGATCACGCGGATCCCGCCTACAACCCCAACGCCCCCGAGGTGTGGAAGGAACTGCGCGAGTCGGGCTGCCCGGTCGCGCACTCCGAGCGCTACGGCGGCATGTGGGCGCCATTGACGCACGACACCGTCCACGAGGTCGCCTACGACACCGACAACTTCACCAGTCGCAGCGTGATCGTCAGCGTCGGCCGCCCCGGCGATCTCGCGATCCCGGCACCGATCGGTGGCGCCCCGCCGATCACCAGCGACCCACCGTTCCACAACATCGCTCGGCGCCTGCTGCTGCCGCCGTTCGCGCCGAAGAAGATCGAGCCGTGGGAGCCCGAGGTCAAGCGGCTCTGCAACGACCTGCTCGATCGCATGGGTGACATCACCCCTGGCGAGACCGTCGTCGACGCAGCCATCCAGTACGCGCAGAACATTCCGGTCAACGTGATCGCCCGCATGCTCGGTTTCCCCGAGAAGGACGAGGCGCTGTTCCGCAAGTTCGTGCACGACGCGCTGGAGACGATCAACGAGGAGCCGGGGACACGCGGCGGCCTCGACGAGCTCGGTGCCTACATCGATCGCCAGGTCAAGGAGCACCGCGAGAACCCTCGCGACGACCTCACGAGCTACCTGTGCGATGTCGAACTCGAGGGCAACAAGCTGTCCGACGATCACGTCGCCGGTTCGATCATCCTGTTGCTCATCGCCGGCATCGACACCACCTGGTCGGCGATCGGTTCGTCGATCTGGCACCTGGCGCAGCATCCCGAAGATCATCAGCGTCTGCTCGACGATCCCGAGATCATGACCTTCGCGCTGGAGGAGTTCCTCCGCTCGTATGCGCCGGTCACCATGGCTCGTCTCGTCGCCAAGGACAACGACTTCCACGGTTGTCCGATGAAGAAGGACGATTGGGCGCTCCTGCCCGTCCCGGCCGCCAACCGCGACCCGAAGAAGTTCGAGGACCCCGACACCTTCATCGTCGACCGCGAGGAGAACCGCCACGCGGCGTTCGGTCTCGGCATTCACCGATGCCTCGGATCGAACCTGGCCCGACTCGAGCTGAAGGTTGCCATCGAAGAGTTCATCAAGCGCTTCCCGCGCTTCGAACTCGCCGGTGACGTCCGCTGGAGCGTCGGGCAGATCCGTGGACCGCGCGAGCTGCCGGTCCGCATCCTCTAAGTCGCCGACTGAGCGCGACACCGCAACGTCGATCGACGGCCATCACGTCGGGGGTCAGACCCCGAACGTGATGGCCGTGGTCGTTTTCGGGGTGTTCTCAGCCCGGTCTCCTGCAGCGCTACGTCGTACAGCGCTGTGTCCTGCAGTCCGGTCTCCTGCAGCGCTCTGCGTCGTGCAGCGCGGTGTCGTCAGAGGAGTGTGCTGCCCACCGCCGCTGCGCCGCATGCGCAGGCGACGGAGGCGACCGCGTAGAGCGAGCCCCAGCGCCATCCAGCGCTCGCTGCGAGGTTGCGGACCTCGAGCGCGAACGACGAGAACGTCGTCAGGGAGCCGCAGAATGCAACGCCGAGCACCGTCGTGGCGGGCGCCGAGAGATCGGAGGCGACGACGATCCCGAGCAGGCCGGCGCCGATCGAATTGACCCACATCAACGCCACCCACGAGCAGGCGAACTGTCCTGCCAGGTGCCGGGCGACCGCACCGAATCCGGCGGCCACGACGAAGCAGAGCGCGGTGATCATGCCGACTCCGCCGCGGCCGGACCGAGCGGGACGCCATGCGCGACGAGCGTGGCGCCGATGCCCGCGAGCAACGTGACGGCGCCGTAGCCGATGGCCAGGGCCATGCGGTCGGCGTCGGCGAGGTCGTTGATGCTCATCGCGAACGCCGAGAACGTGGTGAACCCGCCGAGCACCCCGGTCACGGTGAACGCCCAGCCCATCGTGTCGCGCTCCATGCGACGTGCCACGATGCCGATCAGGAACGCACCCACGACGTTCACGATCAGGGTGGCCCATCCCCAGGCGACAGCCCCCTGCGGCGTGGACACGGCATCGAACATCGCGCCGACCGCCCAGCGGCCACTCGCTCCGAGTGCTCCACCCAGGGCGACGACGCACAGCACCAGCGGCGACGTCGGCGCCCCCCGATCGAACATCTGCAGGCCCGCCGACATGTCGCCGGAGACGTGGTGGCCGGACCCGGTCCTGTCGGCGCCGTCCTCCGGGGAGGGCGTTCGAGGTTGGTCCACCCCCTGTTCGTAGCAAACGTGGGGCACTCGCAGGTGGTTCACACCGGTTTCTCACCGCGGACCGAGCAGACTGGTCGCCGTGACCGAGATCGAGACTGCGCGCATCCTGATTGCGGAAGACGACCGCGCCGTGCGTGAATCGCTGGTGCGGGCACTGCAACTGGAGGGCTACACGGTGGTCGCCGCCAACAACGGTGCGGACGCCCTGGAGGCAGTCCGCGAGGCGCAGCCCGACGTCCTGCTGCTCGACGTGTCGATGCCCGTGGTCGACGGGCTCACCGTCTGCCGAGTGCTGCGCTCGGAGGAGAACCGGCTCCCGGTGCTCATGTTGACGGCGCGGACCGAGACCAGCGACCGTGTGGCCGGGCTCGACGCCGGCGCCGATGACTACCTCCCCAAGCCCTACGACCTCGAGGAGTTGTTGGCCCGCGTCCGGGCGCTGCTGCGTCGTTCCGGGTACGGCACGAGCGGGGCGGAGCATTCGTCCGACGAACTCGTGCTCGGCGATCTGCGCATCGACCCGTCCGGCCGGCGAGTCTTCCGGGGCGAACGCGAGGTCCTGCTCTCGAAGACGGAGTTCGATCTGCTGGAGCTTCTCGTGATGAATCGTGGCATCGTGCTCGACCACTCCACGATCTACGAGCGCATCTGGCACTACGACTTCGGCCCCGACTCGAAGAACCTCGCCGTCTACATCGGCTATCTGCGGCGCAAGACCGAGGCAGAGGGCGAGTCGCGCATCGTGCACACGGTGCGTGGCGTGGGGTACACCGCTCGAATCGACGACTGATGAGGAGGCACTGATGGGCCTTCGCTGGAAGATCGCACTGTCGCTCGCTGCGGTCGCGCTGACGGCGACGATGGCGGTCGGACTCATCAGCTATCGCACGACGAGCGCCCGACTGGTGGACGAGGTCGACCGGTCGATCACCGAGGCGTCATCGCAGATGCTCGGGCGGACGGTCGCCGAACGAGTGCAGATTCCCAGTCGCAGCCTGCTCGAGGTCTATTCCGTGCGCGTGCTCGCCGCTGACGGAACGGTCGTTGCCACCTCGTTTCCCAACGACGTCGACGTGAAGGTCGACGATGCGGCCGCCGCCGTGGTCGGGCACTCCGGATCGAGTACCCGGGCGACACTGCACGTCGACGGCGACGACGTTCGCGTGCACACGTTCGGGCTTCCGAACGGCGCGGTGCAGATCTCGCGCTCGTTGAGCGAAGTCGACAGCGTCCTCGACGATCTCCGCAAGCGCACGATGGTGCTCGTGGTGGCCGTGTCGGCAGCCGCGGCAGCTCTCGGGTGGTTGATCGCGGGCACGGTTGCAGCTCCCGTCAGCAGGCTGACCAAGGCGGCCGAGGAGGTCGGGTCGTCGGGCAGCTTCGACGTCGATGTTCCCGGTTCGGGGACCGACGAGGTCGGTCGACTCGGCGCAGCCTTCCGCAACATGCTCGGCGCGCTCGCACTCTCACGAGCCGAGCAGCAACGGCTCGTGCAGGACGCGGGACACGAGCTGAGGACACCGCTGACCAGCCTCAAGACCAACCTGTCGGTTCTGCGTCGTCACCCGGAGATGAACCGCGAGATACGCGACGGCGTGCTCGACGACCTGGACAGCGAGATCACCGAGCTGACCGAGTTGGTGAACGAACTCGTGGCCGTCGCCTCGGGTGAGCTCGACGAGCAGCCCGACGAGCAGATCGATCTGGCCGTGCTGGCCACCGATGTCGCGGAGCGAGTCGGCCGGCGCCGTTCGCGGACGATCGCGGTCGACGTTCGGTCTGCCGGGGTCGTGTCGGCGCCGCCGGCGATGTTGGAGCGGGCGATCACCAACCTGGTGGACAACGCATGCAAGTTCGACCAGAGCGGGGCCGACATCGAGGTCGTCGTGGATGCCGGGACCCTCACCGTGCTCGATCGAGGTCCGGGTGTCCCTGCAGGCGAGTCGGAGCGGATCTTCGATCGGTTCCACCGGTCCGAGGCAGCTCGATCGATGCCTGGCTCCGGACTCGGACTGTCGATCGTTCGCGACGTCGTGACCAGAGCGGGCGGAGCGACGTCGGCAGGTCCACGTGACGGTGGTGGCTCGGCGATCGGCTTCACACTGCCGGTGACGTCGGCCTCGACGTCGACGTCCGCGCCGACTGGAGCGTCCGCAGGGCGCTCTCCGTTGCCACCAGCGCCGCTGCCGCCGCCGTCGCCGAGTGCGCCGCCGTCGCCGCCATCGGCGTGACACCGGCTCTTGCCGATTTCCTCACCGTCGTCTTACCGGACTCGTGTTGTGTCCTCACGAAGGTCGACGAATCTCGCGGTCGAAGCAC
>JBAWHL010000532.1:0-3034 GCA_049593815.1 Ilumatobacteraceae bacterium
GTCGCCCTCGAGACAGCTGCCGTCGTCGACGGGCTCGGTCGTCGCGGGCGCTGCGGTCGTCGCAGGCGCCTCGGTGGTGGTCGCCGCCGTGGTCGTCGCCGCATCGGTCGACACGGGCTCGGTCGAGCCGGTCGCGACCTCGGTCGACACCTCGGTCGTCGTCGTCGTCGAACTGGCGTCTCCCGTCTCGCCGCCACTGCCTCCGCCACAGGACGCGAGAAGGATCGCTGCGACGGCAGCGGCAGCGGCGGGGAGGCGATGAATCTTCGACATGAGGGGAGTCTGGCAAACCTTCAGGCAGAAGGTGTGCCACCCGCCAAGACAGTGCGGAATTGTGCGGCATCGACATTGCCGCCGGTGAGCACGAACGCACTCCGTTCACCTCGGAGTTCGGCGGGCTCCGACAGCAATCCAGCGAACGCGATGGCACCCGCCGACTCGGCGACGTTGTGCGTCGAACTGAAGATCGTGCGCATCGCCGCTGCGGTCTCGGCGTCGGACACGGCGATGATTCGTGCGGCGCCGGCGATGATCCCGGCGATCGCCGTCGGGTCGGGCGACCGGGTCGCGACACCATCGACGAACGTCGCCGCCGTGGCCGTCTGCACCACGTCGCCACGCTCGAAGGAGTGCAGCGTCGATGGTGCGCCATCGGCCACCACCCCGACGACCTTCGTCTCGAGGCCGAGCAGGTCACGCACGGCGATGATCGCGTTGACTCCCGACCCCATGCCGACCGGGACGTACACCGTGTCGAGTGGACCAGCGGCGTCGAACAGCTCCCTGGCATACGTCGCGACGCCGAGCACGAGGTCACGATGGAACGGCGGCACCGGCTCGAGGCCGTGCTCGACCGCGTACTCCAACGACCGCTCGCGGGCGGCCTGGAAGTCGTCGCCGAACTCGATCACCTCGGCACCGAGAGCCTCCATGGCCGCGTTCTTCTCGACGCTGTTGCCGCGCGGCACGAAGATCGTCGCGGTCCGACCGTGCACCCGGGCTGCGAACGCCAGGCTCTGGCCATGGTTGCCGCGCGTCGCACTGACCACGCCGGTGACATCGGCGCGTTCGCGCGCCAGACGATCCATGAACACGAGGCCGCCGCGCACCTTGAACGCTCCGACGGGGGTGTGGTTCTCGTGCTTCACCAGCACGCGCGAACCGGCCGCGGCATCGAGGAGCGGCCACTCGTACAACGGCGTGACCGGTACGTGAGCACGCACCACCGACGTCGCCGCGTCGAGTTCACCGAGATCGAACAGTGTCATGAGACGCCGTTCGCGTGGTCGGCGAGTCCCGAGTCGGTGATCACGTGGTCGAGCACGACATCGTGAGGTTCGGTCGGGATCTGGTCGACGAGTTGTTCGCTGAATCCGACGCCGATCGTCACGCATGGTGGCGAGGTCCCGACGAGAAATCGGTCGTACCAGCCGCCGCCCTGACCGAGGCGTTGGCCGGCCGCCGTGAACGCCACGCCCGGCACGATGACGACCTGCGGCCACGAGGGTTCCACCCCGTCTTCGGGGACGGCGGTCTCGACTCCGCGGGCGGTCGCCCATGCGACGAACGGCTCGATCTCGGGTTCACCGGGGATCGACGAGAACACCATGATGCGCTCCGCCGCCTGCACCGCCAGCTGCGCGATCACGTGGTGCCAGATGCTCCGCGACCGCTCCGGGCGGTCGGTGAGCGCCAAGCGCATCCGCCGCATGTCGCGACGCAATTCCGACTTCGTCGTGCCGTGCGGTATGCGGTCGCCCATCGGGGCGGAGCGTACAGTTGGCGTCGATGAGCGATCAGACGCCCGATCCCCAGGAGCCCCCACTGCCCGCCGCGAACAGCGTGGACTTCGACGCTGCGCACTTCCGGACGGTGCTCGGCCACTTCCCGACGGGCGTCACGGTCGTGACCGGCATGGCCGACGGCGATCGGCCGCACGGCTTCACGATCGGGTCGTTCACGTCGGTGTCGCTCGACCCCCCGCTGGTGGGTTTCCTTCCCCAGGTCGACTCCGAGACCTGGGCGCTGATGGCCGATGCCGGCAGCTTCTGCGTGAACGTCTTGAGCGACAAGCAGAGCGATCTCTGCTGGAAGTTCGCCAAGAGCGACACCGAAGCGACGCGCTTCGACGGCGTCGACTGGCATGCCGCCCCGTCGGGGGCACCCGTCCTCGAGCGAGCGGTTGCGTGGATCGACTGCAGCATCGAGGACGTGTACGAGATGGGCGACCACTACTTCGTTCTCGGCCGGGTCACGGCCCTCGACGCCGATGCCGACCACGACGGCCTCCCGCCGCAGCCGCTGGTGTTCTACCGGGGCACCATCGGCGGCTTCTCGGCCGAAGGCTGATGACGACCATGGACCCCCGCACCCCCCTCGCCGCCGGACTCGACACGGCGACCATCGTGTTGTTCGTCGCAATCGGCAAACGGGAGCACGAACAGGACTCCGCGATCGCCGGGCTGATCGAGACCGCCGCTCCGTTCCTGATCGCACTCGCGTTGGCGTGGCTCGTGTTGCGGGTCTGGAAGCGCCCGACCGCGTGGCAGACCGGTGTCGGGGTCTGGGCGATCGTCGTCGCCGTCGGCATGCTGTTGCGCAACCTCGTGTTCGACAACGGAACCGCGACGTCGTTCATCATCGTCGCGACGTCGTTCCTGGGGCTGTTCCTCATCGGGTGGCGACTGGTCGTCGCCGCGATCGACCGACGCCGGCACCACACCTCGGCGACCACCTGAACCGCGCCGCCCATCGACCGGTGGGGCATCGCTACGATCGGCGCCATGCCTGCTGCCGGTGACCGCGCCCCCGCCTTCAATCTCACGAACCAACACGGGGCCAAGGTGCGCCTGTCGTCGCTGAAGGGGCGAAACGTGCTGGTCTACTTCTACCCCCGAGCGGACACGCCGGGCTGCACCACCCAGGCGTGCGGGCTGCGCGACATCGCCGACGAGATCGACGACACCGTCGTCATCGGCATCAGCACCGACGACCCCGCGAAACTCGCCAAGTTCGACGACAAGTACTCGCTCGG
>JBAWHL010000533.1:0-5127 GCA_049593815.1 Ilumatobacteraceae bacterium
CATCCAGCCGCCGGACCTCGAGACTCGCCTGGCGATCTTGCGCAACAAGTCCGAGCGTGACCGAGTGATGGTTCCCGACGAGACGCTCGAGTTCATCGCCACCAACATCGCCACCAACATCCGCGAACTCGAAGGCGCCCTGATCCGGGTGACGGCCTACGCGAGTCTCAACCAGGTACCGATCACCACCGATCTCGCGCAGACCCAGCTCGCAGATCTCCTGGTGGACACACGACCCAAGACCCGCACGGACGAAGAGCTCCTCGCCGAGATCGCCTCCATCCTGAAGTTCCCCGTCGAGGACTTGAAGGGTCGAAGCCGGCAACGCCCGCTCGTCACCGCCCGACAGATCGCCATGTACGTCTTCCGTGAGCTCACCGACCTGAGCTATCCGGCCATCGCCCGGCTCTTCGGCGGCCGTGACCACACCACGGTCATCCACGCCAACGAGAAGATCCAGCGGCTGATGAGCGAACGCAAGCAGATCTACGATCAGGTCACCGATCTACTCCAGCAGCTCAAGGCGTGATGGGGGTGGGGACGCGACCAGGGACGGTGGACGAACAACATGGTGCCGCGCGGTGGACAACGCGCCCTTGTCCACTGAGTCACATCTCTGCAATTCGCGACGTGTGGAACACCGCCCCATCCCATGTGGACGCGGACAACGGCCCTACGCTGCAACGACGCGTGGTTGTCCCCAATCCACAGCACCTACTACTTACATTGAACATTGAGACATCCATGCATGAGGAGAAGTGCCCACTGTGAAGTTTCGTTGCGAACGTGATGTTCTTGCCGACGCTGTCGGCTCCGCTGGGCGTGCCGCCACGAACCGGACCGGCACACTGCCGGTCTTGGCGGGAGTCCGCCTCGAGGTCGTTGGAGACACGCTGACCGTCACCGGTACCGACCTCGAGCTGACGATCCGTCTGACCGTCGATGTCGGCGGCGACCGCGATGGTGCGGCCGTCGTGCCCGCCCGACTCGTCGGCGACATCGTCAAAGCGCTTCCTGCCGGCGCGGTGTCGGTCGAGCTGAGCGACGACGAGATGTCGATCAGTGCCGGCCGGTCCCAGTTCTCCGTGCGACCCCTGTCGCTCGACGACTATCCGACGCTCTCCGAGCCCGCTGCCGATGCCGTGACCCTGCCGGCCGCGGCGATGGCCGACGCCTTGCGCCAGGTCGTGCGCGCTGCGTCGACCGACGATGCTCGTGCGGTGTTGACCGGAGTCCTGCTCGCATCCGACGAAGACGGTCTGCGCATGGTGGCGACCGACTCGTACCGACTCGCCGTCCGAGACCTCCCCGACACGTCGGTTCTGGCATCGGGTCAGAAGGTGCTGATCCCCGGTCGTGCACTCAGCGAGCTGCAGCGCCTGATGGGCGACGTCGAGGAACTCAGCGTTCGTCTCGGCGAGCGTGAGGCCACCTTCGAAGCCGGCGGTACTCGCTTGAGCACGCGCCTCATCGAGGGCGAGTTCCCGAACTATCGCAACCTGCTGCCGTCGAGCTACCCGAACCTGCTCACCGTCGGGAAGGCAGCGATGCTCGAAGCCATTCGTCGCGTGAAGATTCTCGCCCAGGACTCGACCCCGGTGCGTCTGACGCTCGGCGGCGACACGATCCAACTCACCGCGATCACCCAGGACGTCGGCAACGCGGCCGAGGAGATCGACGCCAGCTACGACGGCGCCGAGATGACCGTGGCGTTCAACCCGGACTATCTGTCCGCGGGCATCGATGCGATCGACAGCGACGACGTCACGCTCGCCACCATGGATCCCATGAAGCCAGCGGTGCTGCGAGGCGTCGGTCGCGACGACTACCTGTACTTGCTGATGCCCGTCCGGGTGCCGTAACACCTTGTCGAGGCCTCACCGCGATGCTGTGCTCGGGACCTGCTGGGTCGGCCTCGACGCCAGCCTCGTCGCGGGGCGTTCCTCGGGGGCGTCGTGAATCCGGACGCTGGATGACCGTTCGCTCCCCATGATCATTTCGCATCTGGAGCTCATCGACTTCAGGAACTACGAGTCCGGGACGTTCGAGCTCACGTCGGGAACGACGGTGGTCCTCGGCGACAACGGTCAGGGCAAGACGAACCTCGCCGAGGCCTTGGCGTTCCTGGCCACACTGGGGAGCTTCCGCTCGGCGCCCAATGACGCGCTCGTTCGAGCCGGCGCCGCGGCAGCGGTCATTCGCGCCACGATCCTCGAAGACGACGGTCGAGAGAGCCTGATCGAGATCGAACTCGCGGCCGTCGGTCGCAACAGGGTGCAGGTCAACCGTCAGAAGCTGGGACGGGTCCGCGAGTTGCTCGGGACCGTTCGCGTCACGGTGTTCTCGCCCGATGACCTGACCCTCGTCAAGGGCAGCCCCGGCGATCGTCGCCGGTTCATGGACGACACTCTCGTCGCGCTGGCGGTCAAGTACGACTCGATCCGCCTCGAGATCGATCGCATCGTCCGCCAGCGCAACACCCTGCTGAAACAGTCCGGTGGCCGGCTCACCGAGGAGATCGAGGTGACCCTCGACGTGTGGGATGCGAAGTTCGCCGACATCGCCGACCAGTTCGGCTACGCCCGAGCCACGTTGGTCGCTCGGTTGGCACCGATGGTGCAGACGGCCTACGAGCAGCTCGCCGGTGTCCCCACCGCGATCGAGTTGCGGTACGAGCCTCCGTGGCGGAACATCGGCCTGATCGCCGCGTTGGCGGAATCACGGGCGCTCGATCTCCGACGCGGGGTGAGCACGGTCGGCCCCCACCGCGACGAGTTGCAGATGTCGATCAACGGCCTGCCGAGCCGGACCCATGCGTCCCAGGGGGAACAGCGTTCGCTCGCACTCGCGCTGCGGCTCGCCGGTCACCAACTCGTCACCGAACGCACGGGATCCGCGCCGGTGTTGGTGCTCGACGACGTGTTGTCCGAACTCGACGATCACCGAGCCACCGCGCTGCTGGATCATCTCCCCGACGGCCAGGTCGTGATCACCACCGCCAGTGCTCTCCCCGAGGCCGCCAAGGCCGACCGTGTCCTGCGCGTCCACGCCGGCCACGTCCTCCCAGACTGACCTTCCCGCCCGCCCCAACGCTCTCCAACGTCTCCAGCCCGCATCCCCCGCCTGCATCCCCGCCTGCATCCCCGCCTGCATCCCTGCCTGCATCCCCGGCAACACCATCCGGAAAATGTGCGCCGTGGAGCGCCAGGCGATCGGATTCCCGCACATTTCGGCTGGGGCCGGTTGGTGTCACCGAAATGTGTGTCGATCGAGTCGCTGGGCATCGTGAACGGCACATTTTTCGGGGGTCGGGGTCGGGGTCGGGACAAGTTCGGGGGTCGGGGTCGGGGTCCGGTGAGGGGGTGGCTGAACCGGTTCCGATCTCGCAGTCGCTCGACTCGATCATGAAGTCGCTGCGCGGGACCGACCGGATTCAGATCGGTGGCGTGTTCGGACGGTGGGACGACGCGGTGGGTGAGACGGTCGCCGCACACGTCCGTCCGGTGCGGCTGGATCAGGGTGTGCTGACCGTCGAGGCCGACGAACCCGCATGGGCCACACAGGTCAAGTTCCTGAGCAGCACGATCGCCGCGCGACTCGCCGAAGTTGCCGGAGTGACGGTGGAACGCATCGAGGTGCGCGTGGGCCGGTCCTCCCCGACTCGGTGACACCCCGCTGGTAGGCTGGAGAGCACTCGCGACACAGCGTGGGCGCCGGTTCGACACCGCAGATTCGTGTTTCGAATCAGCGTTTCGTACTGCCGGCCGACCGCACTGTTCGCCCCCACAACGTGCCCCGCAACGGGGCATTCCGCCAGACAGTCAGAAGTATCGAGGTACGAGTGTCCAACGACACCGAAGCAGCAGTGACGGACGTTCCCGAGGCCGACGGGCCCACGCCGAAATCGGCACCGAAGAAGAACTCCGCGACCACGACCGCCAGCTACGACGCCAAGGCCATCCAGGTCCTCGAAGGGCTCGATCCCGTCCGCAAGCGCCCGGGCATGTACATCGGCTCCACGGGTCTGCAGGGTCTGCACCACCTGATCTGGGAGGTCGTCGACAACTCGGTCGACGAGGCGATGGCCGGCCACTGCGACCGCATCGGGATCACGATGCTCGCCGACGGTGGATGTCAGGTCGACGACAACGGTCGAGGCATCCCGATCGACCCGTTCACCTCCGGTGAGCACAAGGGCAAGAGTGCCGCCGAGGTCGTCCTCACGGTGCTCCACGCGGGCGGCAAGTTCGGCGGTGACGGCTACAAGGTCTCCGGCGGTCTGCACGGGGTGGGTGTCTCGGTCGTCAACGCGCTGTCGGAACGACTCGTCATCGAGGTCGACCGCGACGGCAAGCATCATCGCCAGGAGTACGCGAAGGGCGGCAAGCCCCAGGGCAAGATGGCCATCGTCGGCGACACACCCAAGCGTGGTCGCACCACCGGCACCACCATCACGTTCTGGCCGGACCCCACGATCTTCGCCGCCGAGGGTGTCGAGTTCGTCGCTCGCACCGTCCTCGAGCGTCTGCAGACGATGGCCTTCTTGAACAAGGGCCTGCAGATCGTGTTCACCGATCAGCGCGAGGGACGCGAACAGTCCGTCGAGTATCAGTACAAGGGCGGCATCCTCGACTTCGTCAAGCACCTCAACGCCACCAAGGAGCCGTTGTTCTCCAAGGTGTGTCAGTTCGAGGACGAAGACGAAGACGACGGTCAGATGCTCGACATCGCCATGCAGTGGAACACCGGGTACTACGAGGGCATCCACGGCTACGCGAACGGCATCTCCACGACCGAGGGCGGCATGCACGTCGAGGGCTTCAAGACCGCCCTGACGTCGGTGCTCAACAAGTACGCCCGGGCGAAGAACCTGCTCAAGGAGAAGGATCCGAACCTGACCGGTGAGGACATCCGTGAGGGCATCACCGCCATCGTGTCGGTGAAGCTGCGCGAGCCGCAGTTCGAAGGCCAGACCAAGGCCAAGCTCGGCAACGTTCCCATGCGTTCCTTCGTCCAGAAGGCGACCAACGAGCGGATGGCCGAATGGCTCGAGGAGAACCCGACCGAGGCGAACAAGGTCGTCAAGAAGGCGCTCGCCGCTGCTCAGGCTCGCCTCGCCGCGAAGAA